>DASUEW010000098.1:0-9832 GCA_036274875.1 Ilumatobacteraceae bacterium | reverse complement strand
TCCTGGTCCACCCGCGCCTTCAGCCGATCGATCTCGCCCCGGTTGAGCAGCAGCTTGCGGGGGCGGTCGGGATCGTGGGCGCCGACGCCGACGGCGAACTGGTACGGCGCGATGTGAACTCCCTCCATCCATATCTCACCGCCGCGAAACCGGGCGTAGGCGTCGGTGAGCTGCACGTGTCCGGTCCGCAGGCTCTTGACCTCGCTGCCGCTCAGCACCAGACCGGCTTCGATCACGTCGAGGATCGTGTAGTCGCGGCGCGCCTTGCGGTTGCTCGCAATGTGCTTGGTGCCGGATGGGGCCATGGGACGATCGAGGCTACCGGTAGGGTTCGCGGCCGATGCTCGTCGTCAGTCGCCAGGCGTTCGACCAGCTCGTGGCGCTCGCGTACGACCGCTATCCGGAGGAGGCGTGCGGGCTGATCGCCGGCCCGCCGGCCGACGACACGGTCGTGCAGTTCTATCCGTGCCGCAATGCCGCCGCGTCGGCTCGCGTGTACACGATCGACCCCAAAGACCACCTGCTGGCCGAGCGCGACGCCGACGACCATGACTGGGAGATCATCGGGGTCGTCCACAGCCACACGCACACCGAGCCGTACCCGAGCCCGACCGACGTGGCGGAAGCCCCGGATCCCACTTGGCACTACGTGATCGTCGGGCTCAAGCGCGATGTGCCCGAGGTGCGCAGCTACCGCATCGTCGAGGGCGAGATCGCCGAGGAGGCGATTCAGATCGGCTGAGGCCGCCCCGACTCACGCAGGCTCGATCGAGGCCGCAAAAGGTGGCCGAACGGCGAGCCGCCGACTACGATTGTCGACAAGACCACTAGGATTTGTCCAGTTAGTCAGGATTGCGCAGCAGAGCGAGGAGGTTGTACGTGACGATGACCGTGCCGAACCGTTCGAGCGCTCGCTCGGCAGATCCGCCGCGCCTCGACCTCGTCGCCGACAGCGTGCTCGATCTGATCGGCAACACGCCCGTCGTCGACGTGTCCAGACTGTCGCCGAACCCGAACGTGCGGATCTTCGCCAAGCTCGAGATGCAGAACCCGTTCGGCTCGGTGAAGGACCGCATCGCCAAGGCGATGATCGAGCAGGCCGAGAAGCACGGCCGACTGCGTCCTGGGCAGACGATCGTCGAACCGTCCTCGGGCAACACCGGCATCGCCTTGGCGGCGATCGCCAAGCTGAAGGGCTACCCGATCAAGATCCTCATGCCGTCGAGCGTGTCGATCGAGCGCCGTCAGATGCTCGCCGTGTTCGGCGCCGAGATCATCCTGACGCCCGGCGAGGAGGGCTCGAACGGCGCCGTTCGCCGTGCCGAGAAGCTCGCCGCCGAGCACCCCGAGTGGTGCTTCCTCTACCAGTACGGCAACGACGCCAACCCGCAGGCTCACTACGAGGGCACCGGACCCGAGATCTACCGCGACGTTCCCGACATCACGCACTTCGTGGCCGGGCTCGGCACGAGCGGAACGCTGATGGGAGTTGGCCGGTACCTCAAGGAACAGGATCCGTCGATCCAGATCGTCGCCATCGAGCCACCGCTCGGCGAGCGTGTCGAGGGCCTGCGCAACATAGACGAGGGTTACATCCCTCCCGTGTTCGAGAACTGGCAAGGCTTCGAACTGCTCGACCGCAAGCGCGTCGTACGACCCCGTGAGTCGATCGAGTGGACCCGCCGGCTGATCAGCGAATGCGGTGTGTTCGCCGGTCTCTCGTCGGGAGCCGCGTTGGCAGGCGCGGCCAAGGTGGCGAGCGAGATCGACCACGGAACCATCGTGTTCATCGTCAGTGACGGCGGATGGAAATATCTGTCGACGGGTGCGTTCACTGACGATCTCGACACGGCCGAGGCGTCCGCCGAGAAGATCATTTACTTCTGATATATGTCCGTCGAAGCGGCTGGCGCCGCCGACGGAAGAACCGGGTCCTCAGGTCTGAACGACGCGTCCAGGCCCGTGCTCACGTCCGCGACGCGACCGGCGCCGAGCACCGTGCCAGTTTCGCGGGGTGTCGAGCGGGCATGCTTGACGCATGAGTGATGATCCGCGCTCGCCGTGGGCCGACGATTCCGGCTTCGATGAGGAACCAACCGGGGAGACCCCGGCAGATCTTCCGTCGACTCCCTACGACCGGCCCTACGACGATGTCGCGGAGCCGCCACCACCACCGCCGCCACCGCCGCCGACGCCGCCGTCTGGCACCGAGCCCACGACGATGTTCACCGGTGGCGGGCCACCGTCGGATGGGATACCCAACGCGATGGCGATGCCGCCGCCCGACCCCCGACGTCGCTGGTACAACGACAAGCCGGCCGCGGCGGCGGCCGCCGGGGTCGGCGTCGCGCTCCTGTTCCTGATGATCGCGGGGCTGATCTGGTACTTCAGCCGGGACGACGGCGATGACTCGATCGCCACCATCGACTCGTCGTCGACCACGACGATCCTCGAGACCACGACCACCGTCGCCGACTCGGTCGTTGCGATCGACCCGTCGACCACCTCGTCGACGACCTCCACGTCGTCAACGACCACCACCACGACCACGACCACCACCACCACCACGACCACCACGACCACCACCACGACCGTGGCACCGACCACGACGGAAGCGCCCACCACCACACCGGCGCCGACGACCACCACGACGTCGACGCCTGTCGTGACAGTGCCGGCGTCGCCCGGGTCGACGACCTGGGACATCATCCAGGTCAGTCCCCAGCTGTCGAGGTTGCGCGAGCTCGTCGTCGTCGCCGGACTCGAGAACGAGCTCGACAGCGTGACCGAGCTGCGCACGATCTTCGCCCCCAGCAACCAGGTGTTCGAAGACTTCGAGGTGCTGCCGCTCAACGATCTCAGCGATCCCGACGTCGTGCGCGAGCTGCTCCTCCGTCACATCGTTTCGGGTTCGCTGACGTCCGACAACATCTTCGCCCAGTCGTGCCTCGTGATGCGGAACAACGACAGGATGCCGATCAACGACGACGACACGGTCGGCGACAACAACGCGCGCGTCGTGGCTCCCGACGTGCGGTCGGCGAATGGCTACCTGCACGCCGTCGACCAGGTCCTTGCCGAACCGCTTCCGCCGTTCTGCTGAACCCGATCACTCCAGGCGGCGCATCGCCGGTTCGACGCGTGCAAGTCGGCTGACGCGCGCGGTTGCGTCGGTCACCCAGCACGAGTTGTCGGCGAGGATCACCGGGTTGAGGTCGAGCTCGACGAGCGCAGGGTGGTCCGACGCCAGTTGCGCGACTCGCACGATCGCGTCGATGACGCGTTCCTCGAGGTCGACGTCGAGGGCGGCTCCGGCGCGTGTCGCGTCGAGCATCGATCGGGCGCTGGCCGCCGACACCGGTGCCAACCGACTCGACTCGTCGCCGATCGCCTCGGCGTGGACACCGCCGAGACCGACGGTGACCACCGGTCCGAGGTCGCCTTCGGTCTTGACCTGGATTCGCAGATCGACGCCGGGCGGGACCATTTCCTGCACGAGCACGTGGTCGGCGTCGTCACCGAGGTGCTCACGCATGACGGCCACGGCCCGGCGGACATCGTCAGCGCGGGCGAGATCGAGCGCGATGCCCGCCTGCACCGACCGGCCGGGGCGGCGGCGGATCGCCTTGACGGCGACCGGATAGCCGAGCGTGTCCGCTGCGGCGACCGCCTCGTCGAACGGGACGAGCCTGCTCGGCGCCATCGCCACGCCGTACCGGCCGAGCACGGAGTGGATCTCCTCCGAGGAGAGGAGATCGTGCCCGGCGTCGATCGCCGCCCGGATCACGCGGGCGGCGCCTGTCACGTCGATGCCCGGCGGCGACTCGACGACCGCCGCTCCCTCGCCGGTGCGCCAGCGCCAGTACGAGTGCAGCCGGCCGAGCACGGCGACGGCCGGTTCGGGGAATGCGAACGTGGGCACGACCGATCCCCCTCGTAGCCAACCGTCGACCGCGCCGAGCATCACCGCGACGACGGGCTTCGTCGCACCCGTCGCAGCGCGATCGATGTGATCGATCGGCCCGCCGATCGCCGAAGCGACCGCCGGTGCGTGGATCACGAGCACGGCGTCGACATCGTCGGCCTCGAGCGCAGATCGCACGGCCCGCTCGTAGTCGTCGTCGTTCGACGTCCAGTCGAGCGGAAACGGCGGCTCGACGACGTGCAACTCGGCTGCCTCGACGGCCGCCGCGGCGAGCACCCCCGGGCTCCTCGAGTTGGTCACGACGGCAACCGCCGGCCCGGCCATCAACGGCTGGCTCGCCATCACGCGCGCGGTGTCGAGCAGGGCGGCGACGGTCGGCACCTCGATCAGACCCGCCTGCGAGTACAAGGCGCCCGAAGCCTGACCGATGAGGGCGGCCCCGGTGCGAACTGCCACGATCGGACGACGTTGCGAGACGCGCCGGGCGATGCGCGCGAACTTGTGGGGATTGCCGTGCGATTCGGTGTACAACGCGATGACCTTGGTGGCCTCGTCGTCCTCCCAGAACTGCAGCAGGTCGTCGCCGGAGACGTCCCACCGATCGCCGAGCGACACGAACCACGAGACGCCCATGTCGAGGCGATGGGCGAGAGCCAAGAGCGAGCTGCCGAGGGTGCCTGACTGCATCGAGATCGCGACGCCGCCGGCCGGCAGGTGGGCATCGACGATGGCGGCTTGGATCAACGTGGTCGGCAGCGGCGACGCGATGCCCATGCTCGCCGGACCGATGAGGCGCAACCCGTTACGTCGGGCCCTCGTGACGATCGGGCCTTTGTCG
Organism: Ilumatobacteraceae bacterium; assembly: GCA_036274875.1. Classification (GTDB taxonomy): domain Bacteria; phylum Actinomycetota; class Acidimicrobiia; order Acidimicrobiales; family Ilumatobacteraceae; genus JALOLG01. The sequence continues at coordinate 5,069 of DASUEW010000098.1, read as the reverse complement.
ACTGTGTCGCCGACCTCGGTGACGATCACGGCACCACGCACACGCTTGGCGATGCACTGGTCGAGGACGGACTCGAGGTGTTCGGCGGGAACGGCGACGACCGCGACCGTGACATCGTCGGGGACGTCGCCGATCGTGGCGTAGGCGGGCCGCCCGTCGATCGTGTCGTGGTTCGGGTTCACCGGGTAGAGCGGACCGTTGAAGTCGCGCGCGGCGTTGCGCCACAACGCGCGCCCGACCGTGTTCTCCGTGTCGGACGCGCCGATCACAGCCATCGAGCGGGGGAGGAGCAGTCGGGAGATCGCCCGAGAGTCGGCGCGCTGTTCGCGTCGCTCGACCGAATCGAGGAACTCGCTCGTGTCGGCGAGCTCGAAGTCGAGATCGATGACGCCGGACTCGAAGCGGCGTTGCAGCGGCCAGCCCGCCCGCGCGAACACCGACAGCATGGCCCGGTTCTCGGCGAGCACCTCGGCGGTGAACCGCGTGATCCCGTTCGACCTGGCGATCGCCGCGAGGTGCTCCAGCAGCAGGGTTGCGATTCCCCTGCCGTGGTGCTGGTCATCGACCATGAAGGCCGAGTCGGCGTCGTCACGGTTCGGCCACCGCTCGTAGCTGGCCCAGGCGATGAACTCGCCGTGGGCCTCGACGACGAGCGCGGCGCGGTCGACGAAGTCGACCTGCGTGAAGTGATCGAGCTCCGACGCGCTCAGGCGCGGCTTGGCGGTGAAGTAGCGCCGGTACTGGCTGTCGTGGGATTGACGCGCGTGGAACTCGGCGAGGGCGTCACGGTCATCCGGCCTGATCGGTCGGATGAGCACCGTCGCGCCGTCTCCGAGCACCACCGTCGATGCCCACCGTTCGGGGTTCGCCGGCGCCACGTACCGAGCATGCCACGGCACGTCGGGCGTAGCCTTGCCGATCGTGGATCGGCCGATCGGCATGTTCGACTCCGGGTTCGGCGGTCTGACCGTCGCCAGAGCCCTCATCGACCTGTTGCCGTCGGAGGATCTCGTCTACATCGGTGACACGGGGCGCTACCCCTACGGGTCGAAACCTCTCCATGAGGTCCGGCGATATGCGAGCGAGCTGGCCTGGAGCCTCGTCAAGGACTTCGGCGTCAAGTCGGTCGTCGTCGCCTGCAACACCGCCACCGCGGCCGGCCTCGACGACCTGCGCGACGAGTTGCCCGTGCCGGTGATCGACGTGATCGAGCCCGGTGCGAGGGCGTTGGTCACCGCCACCGAATCCGGGCGCGTCGGTGTGATCGGCACCATCGGAACCATCTCGTCCGGCGCCTACCACCACGCCATCTCTCGCACGGGTGCGCCGGTCTCGCTGACGAGTGCCGCGTGTCCCGGTTTCGTCGAGTTCGTCGAGCGCGGCCAGACGACAGGTGACGAGGTGATGGTGCTGGCGGAGCGACTGCTCGCCCCGATCGCCGACGCGAGGGTCGACGCCCTGCTCCTCGGGTGCACCCACTACCCGTTCCTCGCCCGCCCGATCAGCGACGTGATGGGGCCGGGCGTCACGCTCGTCAGCTCGGCCGACGAGACAGCGTTCGCGGCACGCGACACGCTCGCGTCGCTCGGTCTGTTGCGCGACGACGTGCAGACCGGCAAGCATCGATTCCTGTCGAGCGGCGACATCGAATGGTTCCGCCACCTCGGCGCCCGCCTCCTCGGCCCAGAGCTCGACCACACCGAACCCTGGCCACCCGCCGAGAGGCCACTTGCCGGGAGATGAGGCACGATCACCCATGACACGCCCTGACGGCCGCGACCCCGACGAGCTCAGACCGGTCACGTTCGAACGCGATTTCACCGAGATGGCGGCCGGTTCGTGCCTCGTGTCGTTCGGCCGGACGCGGGTGCTGTGCACGGCGAGCGTCGACGACGACGTCCCGCGGTGGATGCGCGGCAGCGGCAAGGGCTGGGTCACCGCCGAGTACTCGATGTTGCCGGGATCGTCATCCGAGCGCGTCGATCGCGAGGCGGCACGCGGCAAGCAGAGCGGTCGCACCGTCGAGATCCAACGACTGATCGGTCGGTCGCTCAGAGCCGCGTGCGACATGCAGCTGCTGGGCGAGCGCCAGGTGGTGGTCGATTGCGACGTGCTGCAGGCCGACGGTGGCACCCGTACGGCAAGCATCTGCGGTGGCTATCTCGCATTGCACGACGCGTTGACCCGCCTCATCCAACGCGGCTCGATCACCGTCCACCCCCTGCAGTCGTTCTGCGCCGCGATCAGCGTCGGCATCGTCGACGGCATCCCGCTGCTGGACCTTCCGTACGTCGAAGACAGCCGCGCCGAGGTCGACATGAACGTCGTGATGCTCCGGCCCACCGCTGGGGGCGACGCCCGTTTCGTGGAGGTCCAGGGCACCGCCGAAGGGATGGCGTTCACGCGCGGTGAGCTCGACTCGCTGTTGATCCTCGCCGAGGGTGGTCTGCTCGAGCTCACCAACCTCCAGGCCGAGATGGTCGCGATTCCGCCGCCCCCGCGTTGACCGCCCGTCGACCACCCGCCGACGGCCAAATTGATAGGCGAACCGACACGATGACAGAGATCCGACCGACACTCGTGTGCGCCTCGGCCAACCCCGACAAGGTGGCCGAGATCGAAGCACTGTTGGGGAGCGCGGTCGTGCTCGTCCCGCGCCCGGCATCGATCGCCGACGTCGTCGAGGACGCCGACACCCTGGTCGGCAACGCCAGGCTCAAAGCAGTCGCGATCGTCGATGCGGTCGGCCTCCCGGCGGTGGCCGACGACACCGGACTCGAGGTCGACGCGCTCGCCGGCGCTCCTGGCGTCCACACCGGCCGCTACGCCGGACCTGATTGCACGTACGCCGACAACCGCACCAAGCTGCTCGACGCGCTCGCCGGGATCGACGACCGGCGGGCCAGATTCCGCACGGTCGCGATGGTCCAGTGGCCCGACGGGCGCGAGTTGGCGGTCGAGGGTGTGTGCGAGGGGTCGATCAGCGTCAACGAGCGGGGGAGTGGCGGATGGGGCTACGACCCGGTGTTCGTGCCTGCCGAAGGCGACGGCCGGACGTTCGCCGAGATGACGCATGCCGACAAGCACGCGATGTCGAGTCGCGGACGAGCGTTCCGCGCATTGCTCGAGTCGCTCACCGCGCGCTAGCAGTCACGGCATGTAGTCGTCAGGCGGATCTGCACTCGTTTCTTGGTCCACGAGGCTCGTAGACCGGGCACCGATGGTTTAATCCCCCGATGGTTTAATCCCGGAGCCGACGGGGCGCCCTGCCGGTAGGGTCAACGACAAGTCTGGCGGGGATCGAGTGAGCCCTATGATTTGGCGGGAATCATCGCGGGAGGCGTCGATGGGATCTTCGAACTTGGCGGGAGCGATTCGGTGTGCGGTGGTCGGCGACCAGTCGCTCGCTGCCGAGTGCGTCGAGATCGCGATCGAGCACGGCCTCGACATCGTCGTGATCGCCACCAACCACCCGGTGGTGGCGTCGTTCGCCGACCTGCACGGGATCCCGCACGTCGACTCGGCGACCGGCCTCGCCGCCGCCCTCCAGCCGTACGACTTCGACGTCCTGCTCAGCATCGCCAACCTGCGCATCCTGCCCGACGCCGTGCTCGAGCAGGCGAAGGTCAGGATCAACTTCCACGATGGCCCGCTGCCCGGGTACGCCGGGCTCAACGTGACCTCGTGGGCGATCCTCGCGGGTGAGAGCACCCACGGCATCGCCTGGCACCTCATGACCCCCGAGGTCGATGCCGGCGAGATCGTCACGACCGAGACGTTCGACATCCGGCCCGACGAGACGGCCTTCGGTTTGAACGCCCGCTGCTACGAAGCGGCGCTGGCCAGCTTTCCCCGCGTCGCCGCGGCGATCGCCGACGGCGCGCTCGCCACCACGCCACAGCCCGCCGGGACGTCGCGGTTGTTCCGCAAGCACGAGCGTCCGTGCTCCGTGTTCGACCCCGCCGAAGCGGCAGCGGTCACCGATCGCGCGGTTCGCGCCCATGCCATCGGCGACCGCGTGCGCAACACGCTCGGCTCGGTGCGTCTCGTCCTCGACGACCCGATGACCCGCGACGACGCGGTGTACGTCGTGAACGACGTCCGGCTGGCGGATCCGACCGAGGGTGCGATCGGCTCGATCGTCGCCCTCGACGAGACGTCGGTCCGGATGCGGGTCGCCGACGCCGACGTGGTGATCAGTGCCATCTCGCGTGCCGACGGCAACACGGTGAACCCCTCCGAGGTCGTGTCGTCGCACGGTCTCGGCGTCGGAAGCGTGGTCCCGTCGCCCGACACCGGACTGGTCGCCGCCCTGCACGAGCTCGATCCCCAGCTCTCGCGGCACGAGGAGGCCTGGCTCGACCGACTCGGCTCGACCGAGATCCCGTCGCTCCCACCGATCGCGGCCGGCGGGCCGGCCGAGTGGGCGTCCCACGAGATCGTCGTCCCAGCGGGAGCCGGCACCGCGCAGATCGTCGCCGCCCTCGCGACGTGGAGCGCCCGCACCACCGGCGCGCCGGAGGCCGTGTTCGCCTACACCGATCCGAAGGCGCGCGAGATTGTCGGCCGTCTCGGCGCCCTCGTGCAACTCCCGATCGGTCGCGTCGACACCGCCGCCCACGTCGACTTCGCCGCACTCACCGCGGCCGCAGCAGCCGAGCTGGAGTGGCTCGGCACGCACGCCACCTTCCTGTCCGACGCCGTCGGGCGCGACCCCCGCACGCACGGTCGCAGGTTCGGCGCCCCGGTGATGATCGCCGTCGACCTCGACGACACCGATCCGTCCGCCACGCTCCCACGCGACGCGACGACGCTGTGCTTCACATTGGCGACGACGGGTGGCGGCCGGCTCACCCTGCACCACCGCCTCGATCGCATCGACCCCACCGCCGCCGACCGCATCGCCCGCCAGGTGGCGACACTGTTGCGCACCGGCGTCAACGACCCGGCGTGCGTGCTGAGCTCGCTCGAAATGCTCAGCGAGACGGAGGTCGCCGAGCTCGACGCCCTCAACGAGGTCGCCCTCGATCACGATCGCACGACGACGATCGACCAGCAGTTCCGGGCCC
>DASUEW010000097.1:0-2705 GCA_036274875.1 Ilumatobacteraceae bacterium | reverse complement strand
GTGGGCTCGTGGGTGGCCGACAACGAGTCGTTCGGCTCGGTGTTCGCTGGTTTCGCGGCCGCCGGCGGAGGAGCGATCGAGCTCGGCGAGGTCACCGGCGCGATCCGTGTCGACGTCGCCAGCGACGGCGCTGTGGTCACGTCGTTCGACGACTGGAAGCTCACGGCCACGATTCCCGGCATGGGAACGGCCGAGATCTCCGAGACGGGTGTCGAGACGCACACGATCACGTTCGCCGACGATGGGTCGTACACGGTGACGTCGACCGAGATCGGCTCCGCCCAACTCGTGTCGTTCGACGGCGCGGTGTTCATGGACGGTCCCTCACCGGAAGCGGTGTTCCACGGTGCGAGCACGTTCAGCTGCGCGGCCGATCGACTGGATGTCACCATCCCCGGTCAGCTCGGAGACTGGGTCGCGATCTTCACGCGCGAAGGGTGATCGACGAGCGTCTCACACGCTGTTCCCCGGGGTGGAGCTGACGAGTCAGCTCGGTGCGTTGACCAGACGTCGTGTCTGCTCGACGAGCTCGCGATAGCCCATGGCGAGCCGGAGGGTTTGGTAGGTGCGCAACAGGATCGGCACCTCGCAGTCCTCGACCTCGACCGGCACGAGCCGCAGCTTGCTGCGGATCTCGAGCTCCATCGCCGCCTGGATCTCCTTCAGGACCCACGGAGAGGCAAGGGAGGCCTTGGAGAGCAGGGCGAGGAACACCCGGCTGGCGCCGAGCCCGCGTTCGACCGAGCTGAGCCAGGACTCGCCGGGCGCGATGCTCTCGGGCGCGACCCACACGTCGGCATCGGCGCGGAGATCGGCTGCGAGGCGCAGTGCGAGCTGGTGATCGGTTTCGAAGCTGTGGCTGATGAACACGGTGCCGCGGACGGACGGCGCCGGAGGTGGGGGCGGCGCCGTCGACGTCGACGTCATGGTGACCGGGTGTCGTCGCGGTGACGTCGACGCGGCACGCGGCGGGCGGTTGCGGCGTCTCCACCGGATCATCAGGCCGAGCATGAGGCCGAGGGCGAGTCCGGTCACCAGGAAGACCCACGGCGACGTCCCGGATGACGATTCTGACGGATCCGAGGAGGGCAGATCCTCGCCGGGCACACGGTCGTCAGGGGACAAGCGGAGCGCGATCAACACCGCGACCGCGGCGAGGCTCGCGGACACTGCGACGATGAGTGGCCAGCGGGCCATTGCCTTTGGCGACGACGGCTCACGCCGCGGCATGGCGTCGTCGGGCAACGCCGCGCTTGGCGCCGGACTCGGCGCCTCCAGCCGCTTCGGTGGCGACGCGTCCGCTGTGCCGTCGGGTGTGAGCGCGGCAAGCATCCTCGTCACCAGGTGAGCAGTCATTCCGCCGCGTGCGTCGAGCCACAGCGGCCGTGTCACGAACCTCGACTGGGCATCGTGCGAGAGCGCATTGCTGGCGACCGCGTCGAACGAGTTCGCATCGATGTCCCAATGGAGTTCGCCGTCGACGAGGACGATGAGCACGCTCTCAGCAGGGTGGTCGTCCGTCCAGGCGGCGAGAAGCCGATCGACATCGGCGGACACCGCGGCCCGCCGCGATGCGACGAGCAACGCCACCTCCGCGAGCGAAGGAGGATCGAAGCCAACTGCGCCGATGCCTGCAAGCGCGTCGACCAACGGCAGGATCAGCTGCCGATCGTCGTCGGCCGCGATCACCAGGACCGATTGATCCCCCACAGGCAATCAGACAGTACCGTGGCGCCGCACCGGACACGCCGGTATTACGGCCGGATGGCGTGGAGCGCAGCCATCGCCGAGCCGCGGGCGCCGGCCATGTCGAGATCGGGCACAAGCGTGATGATCGCGACGCGAGCCTGTTCCACGCGCAGCAGGGTGTGTTCACGCACCTTGGTGACGAACCAGTCACGGAAGTGCGGCGCGGCCTCGATCACGCCGCCGCCGACGAAGTACGCGTCGGGGTCGGTGAAGTTGGCTGCGATCGTGAACAGCCGCCCGATCGCCATCGCCTGCTGATCGAAGATCTTCAGCGCCATCTCGTCGCCGCGCTCGCCGAACCCTCGCACGTGCTTGGCGGCCGCTTTGAGATCGTCAGCGGCCAGTGGGTGGTCGGGATACCTGGTGAGCCAGTACGGCAGCAGGTTGTTCTCGATACCGCTCAATGAGGCGACGCTCTCGACATCGCCCACGAACCCGCAGTTGCAGTGCGGGACCGGTTGTCCATCGTCGAGCAGGCCGTCCATCGGGATCTGGACGTGGCCCAACTCGCCGGCCATGCCGGACGCGCCGCGGACGACCCCGCCGGATTCGATCACACCCCCACCGAGGCCGGTGCCCACGATCGCCGAGATCGACGAGCGCAGTGCGGCGTCCGGGCCGAACTGCCGCTCGTGGGCGTAGAGCGCGGCGGCGTTGCCGTCGTTGTTGTAGATGACGGGAAGGTGGAGCGCACGCTCGACCGCGCCACGAAAGTCGAAGCCCCACCACTCGGGCTCGGCGAAGTTCGTGGCGCCACGTGCCGAGATGACACCGCCCGCGCTGGCCGGCCCGGGCGTGTCGAGGCCAACGGCGAGGACGGCATCACGCGACCTGCCCGTGATCTCCAAGGCGAGATCCATCGCCCGCCCGATCGCTTCGATCGCCGCCGCGGGGCCCTCGTGCACGCAACTCGGCGCCTCGGTCATCCGATCGATCAAGAACGCGCCCGACTCGTC
>DASUEW010000096.1:0-3573 GCA_036274875.1 Ilumatobacteraceae bacterium | reverse complement strand
GAATCGGCCGCCCCGTCGAGGGTCGGCGAGAACGTCCTCGTTCAACAGCCTTGACGCCCAAATGCCGGCTCGAGGGCGCACACTTCGCCCTGCACGCCGCTTCCGAGCCCCGCGCATACTCGGCGAAGCAGCGCACTGTCGTCGCCGTGGGGCGAAGGTAGTGGTGTCGTCGAGGTTCAGTCCGGTGGTCGGTCGGGAGGGTACGGCCCTCCGTTCGGTGGAGGCCCGCAACTGCCCGAAGTGTGGGACCCCGACCCGTTCGCTCAGCGGGCTCGTCTGTGGTGTGTTGCTGACCACGATGATGCCCGACGGGCAGCCCCAATCGAGTCTGGTCTGGTGCGACTACGACGGCGAATGCGCCCGCGTCAACACGACCGCCGAACGCCAAAAGGGGCGCAACATGCGCGCGAACCCACACGTCACGTTGCTGGTCGTGGATCCCGACGACACCACCCGCTACCTCGCGCTCCGCGGGCAAGCACAGCTGGTCGAGGACGGGGCGCTCACCCATCTCGACGAGATCACCCGCGCCTACACCACGCATCCGGCGTTCTACGGCTACGTCTACCCGCTCGAACAACGCGACCGCGAGACGCGAATGATCTGCGCATCCACGCGACAAGGATCACCATCGACGCCCTACACCGGTGACCGCAGTGTCGTCACGTCGGCTCAGGATGATGGGCCCGTTCACGCTGCCTCGGTAGGGTGCCGCCTGCCCCGGCGCCCTACCTGACAGCGCCCGCGAAGAAGCTCTCGCGTCGGAGTTCGCCGGTCTTCGGGCGCGGCGAGGGGTCGATGGAGGACGAACGACGTGTTCGGACAAGCGAGCACCTAACGCGGAGGCTTCGTTCTGATCGCGTCGATTCGGCTTCGGGGGTCGCTGATCTGCGCCGCCAATCTGGGCGGCGTTCTGGTGCGGATCGGCTATCTCGACAGTCGCTCGGGGCAGTTCGACGCTAATCGGGGGCCGCGAGCTCGTTGATGGCGCGGATCGCGTTGAGTGCTCGCGGGAACCCGATGTAAGGGAGACAGTGGATCATCGCGGCGACCTGGACGTCGACCGTGTTGCCTGCCCTCAGGTTCCCGGCAACGTGGGCGCGGAGCGGCACGTCAACACCGCCGAGCGCCGCCAGCAAGCACAACACCAACAACTCGCGGACCGCGAGATCGAGCCCCGTTCGCGTGTAGAAGTCGCCGAAGCAAAACTCGGTGAGCATGCGCGACACGACGCCGCGCAGATCCTCCGGCAGCCCTACCAGGTTGTCGCGGATCTCGTCGCCATAGAGTGGGTGTTGGATTGCCCGACCTCGCTCGAAGCGCTCGTCCTCGGCGACCGTCGCCTGATTTGGCAGCGGAAGGTCGATGCCGCGTTCGGCGAACACCTCGTTGATGACCGTGACGCCGTTGAGCGTCTTGGGGAAGCCGAGAAACGGCGCACACTGATACACCGCCTCTCGAATCTCAATCGGGGAGACACCCACGTTGAGAGCCGCTGCGGTGTGTGACCGAAGCTGCGGCAAGGTCTGATTCGTCACCAGCACCACCACGGTGATGAGTTCGCGAGTTCGATCGTCGAGCGCGCCGATCTGGAACACCTCGCCAAAGATCACGTGCCGCAGAATCGCCATCAGTTCGGGATCCGGCCCGGCCCCGGCATCAGGAGGCGAACCAAACAGCTGCTCGTACTTCTCGGCACTCAACGCAATACGGTCCACAACACCTCCCGACCGAAACACACCACGCTCATGCGATACCTATCACGTGGCCCGGCTAGCGCTTACCGCAGCCTTGGCCGTAACCAAAGGGGTCTCCGAGGGCGGATGTCTGGCGTCGTTCTGTGCGCGGCACTCTGCGCAAATCCGGTATGTCGCACCACGACCGCGGTGCCGGTCATGATCGGTGATACTGCTGCTCGACGTCTGGAACCTGTACTTCCGGCGTGCGATCACCGAAGAGGAGATCGACGGGGAGACGTGTCGCCGCCGCCGACAGCGAGATCAGCAGGGTCACGCGTGGCGTTCACTCGTGTCTAGAACTCGAAGTGGGTTGTGGCTTCGGACCTTGATTCGCGTTCGTAGTAGTCGAACGTTCCACCGAGCCTTCTTCCATCCTGATCTCGGGTAGCCACTGCAGCCACGACGGGAGGTACCAGTTGGCGGGGCCGAGCAGCTTCATGCTGGCGGGGAGCAGGACCGAGCGGATGACTGTCGCGTCGATGAAGATCGCGGTGGCCAGACCGAAGCCGAACTGCTTCAGCCCGATGTTGCGCGTGAACGCGAAGATCAGCGCCACCGCGATCATGACCGCGGCTGCGCTCGTGATGGTGCCAGCGGTCGCCTTGATACCCGTCGATATCGCTTCGTCGGTACTGGCTCCGTGTTCGTGTGCCTCCTTGATCCGACCCATCACGAACATGTGGTAGTCCATCGAGAGACCGAACAGGATCGAGAACAGGAACAACGGCAGCCACGACTCGACGATTCCTGTCGCGTCGAAGTCGAGTACTCCCTCCAGGAGGAAACCCTCCTGGAACACGAGCACGAGGATGCCGTAGGCGGCACCAACGGACAGCGCGTTCAGGATCACGGCTTTGATGGGGATGACGATCGAGCGGAACGCGACGAGCAGGGTGAGGAACGTGAGCGTGACGACGAAAGCGACGACGAGCGGCGTCTTGGCCAAGATGTTCTCCCGGAAGTCGATGTTCGCCGCCGTGGCTCCGGTGACGAGCGCCTGTGTGGTCGCCTCGTCGAACGCCTGTGGGATGAGGTCGTCGCGCAGGTGGTCCACGGCCTCGATCGCCGCGTCCTCGCCGGTGTCGGCGTTGATCGGGATGCGGAGTACCGCGGTGGTGCCGCTGTCGTTGATCTCCGTCTGGATCGGTGAGCCGTAGGGCGCGTCCGGGTTCTCCGGAGTCGATGTCTCCGCCTGCACCGCGCGCAGCAGCTCGTCGGTGCCGGCCTGGACGTCGGGGTCGAAGATATTACCTCGGTGCGTGCGGCCTGCACGACCGCATCGGCCCCGACGGTCGGGAAATCGGCTACTGGCTCATCGCCGCAGCCACCGGCCGCGGCATCGTGACCGCGGCAGCGCGCGCCCTGACCGCCACAGCCCTGGCAATGGACGGCGTCACGCGCGTCGAGATCCACTGCGACGAGGCCAACGGCCGCAGCGCCGCGGTCGCCCGCCGCCTCGGCTACCGCCTCGACCGCATCGAGGCCGACCGCATCTCGGCGCCCGGCGACCTCGGCCGGTCGATGATCTGGATGTGGCCACCGACGGGCCCGGCGGAACCAACATCGACGTCGACAGGCGGCTGGTCTCGGGGCGCAGATGGGCGGCGCGAATCACCGGTCCGAACGAGCCGCACAGAACATCGCTCGACAAGCGGTCGCGGACGCTCAGCTGTCGTCGGCCAACGCCGGCTGGCGGACGCGCGTTGTCGGGCACACGCCTGCCCACTCTCCGCGGGTCGTGGCGACATCGGAGCGGCGATCCGTCGGCTCGTTCGCCACAGCTGGCGATGACGAGCGGATCAATCTCACGCGACGATCACGTCGAGGTCGCGCC
>DASUEW010000095.1:0-5912 GCA_036274875.1 Ilumatobacteraceae bacterium | reverse complement strand
GCGCCTGGTCCGTCCAGAGGTCTCCGAGCTCGTCGGCTGCCCGAGGCTCGAAGTCCGAGCGTAGAGCGATGACGACCGTGGGGCCGTCCTCGGCCTCGACCAGTTTGCGCACGTCGTCGAGGAAGCGGGCGCGTGCGGCGTCGTCGGCATGCCGGAAGAGGTCGTCGAACTGGTCGATCACCAGCAGCCGTCGTTCGCTCGCCGGTGCGGCGGCCAGCTGCATCTGAGCGTCGTTCAGTGCCGCGGTCGGATCGGCGGTGAGCCGGGCCGCCTCGGCGGTGACCCACGCCGGAGCCTCCAGGGCGGGCAGCAGCCCGGCCCTGATGAGGCTCGACTTCCCGGACCCCGACGGCCCCACGACCGCGACGAAACGCTGGGCCTCGACTCGTCCGAGGAGCTCCGTGGTCGCCTCCTCGCGGCCGAAGAACAAGTGGTGGTCGGCCGGTGCGTATGCGTCGAGACCGAGCCAGGGATTGTTCGCGTCGTCGAGTGGCGGGTCGGGTTCGAGGTTGAGTTCGACCCCGGGCGCGAGGAACACGAACTCGCCCTTGTTGTCCAGCTTCAGCGGAAAGATCCCAGGCGTCTGGCGATCGTTCACCACGACCTTCTCGTAGATGAACTGGTGCAGCTCGGTGGCCGTGAGCACCCCGTCAGCTGCCATCCCACCGCGCGACGAATCGGCAGCGCGCCCCGACAGTGCCTCGATCAGCGCTTGCGCGAACGGCGAATGGCCCTCGGGCGTCTCGGCGCCCCCGCGATCGGCGGTGACCGGCGCGACATCGTCGGCGGTCTCGTCATAGGACGCCGAGGTGAGCACCTGCCACGCCTTGCCCTCGAGGTAGCGCTCGTACTGGCTCTTGTACAACGGCCGCTTCACGTTCCCGACCGACCGCGTCGAGACCCATTGGAAGGCACCCGCGTAGCAGCAATCCAGCACCAGCATCAGATGCCGACACGCCAATCCGTCGAGCGCGCCCTGCAGCGCCTGCATGCCGAGCCAAGTCTCCTTGTTCGTCAGATGCGCGTCGTATGGGAGCAGGAAACCCTGTGGCCCCGCTTCCTCGGGATCGTTCTCCGCGATCCCGTGGCCGGCGTAGTACAACACGAACGAGCCGTCCTCCGACAACCCCGCCTCGACCACTTCGGCGAGCGAGGCCGTGATCGCCTTCCCCGCGGCCTCGGCATCTCGCAGCAGCTTCACGTCGTACCCGTGCGCCAGCTCGAGTTGCTTCGCGATCGCCTCTGCGTCCCGCACGGCGCTGCCGAGCCGCGGAATGCCACCGCCGTAGGCGTTGATGCCAACCACCAGCGCACGCTTGTGCTCACCCATGAATCACCCCCTCGCCCAGGCCCGTCGACCGAGACTACGCCACGTTCGTCCGGAGCCGGCCACCTGAGGTGATCGTCGGTCGACGCAGAGTGGGTGGGTTACTGTTGCTCACCGGACGGCCGTGCCCCGACCGGTCCACCGGCTCGGTTCGTCCGGTGGGCGGCCACGAGATGGAGGCTGACGGATGTATCGATGCAAGCGGTGCGACGAGGATGTCGAGGATGATGAGCGGGCGGCGCACTCCGCGTCGGAGGCTCACCTGTCGAACGGCGGGAGTGTCGAGGTCGACGAGGAGGACTACGAAGAAGACCCCGGGACGAGGGGAATGTCGAAGACACGCTGATCGGGCGCCGACAGCGAGGCCCATCGCCGCACCGACGACGCCGGGGTGAACGAAATGAGTGAGCTCGAGCATCTCGAGGCTGCGATCGCTGCCCAAGAGCAGCTGCGCGGATCGGTGCCCGACGCGGTCATCGACGTCGCCGTTGCCGCATTGCGGCACCACGCAGAGCTGGCCGCCTCGTCGCGACCGAAACAGCGGAAGCTCATCACCGTGCTGTTCGCCGATGTGAGCGGTTCGACCACCTTGGGCGAAGCGGTGGACGCTGAGGAGCTGAGCGACCTCTTCGATTCGCTGTGGCGACATCTCGACGCAATCATCCATCGCCACGGCGGGCGAATCGACAAGCACATCGGTGACGCCGTGATGGCACTCTGGGGCGTCGATCATGCTCGCGAGGACGATCCCGAGCGAGCGATCCGGGCTGCGCTGGAGATGCAGTCGACGTTGCGCGAGATCGGCGCGGGTGGCGCCGGCCGGAGCCTGACCATGCGCATCGGGATCAACACCGGCCCTGTCGTGCTCGGAGAGATCGCCGGTACGGAGGAGTTCACGGCGATGGGCGACACCGTGAACGTCGCTGCCCGCCTGGAAGCTGCGTCACCGTTGGGAGCGGTCCTCGTCGGACACGACACGTACCGTCACGTGCGAGGCGTCTTCACGGTCCGTCTGCAGGCGCCGCTCACGGTCAGGGGCAAACGGTCCGCGCTGCGCACATACGTCGTCGAAGGGATCCGACCTCGCGTCTTCCGTCTCCGCCCACGCGGCATCGAGGGTGTCGAACCCCCGATGATCGGCCGCGATGACGAGCTCGCGCAGCTCCGGGGCGCACTGTCCACCACGATCGCCACGTCGACACCGACCGTCGTGACCGTCGTCGGCGAACCCGGAGCCGGCAAGTCCCGCTTGATCTACGAGTTCGAGGACTGGCTCCGGGTCCGTCCCGACGACGTCAGGCTGTTCACCTGCCGGGCCGATCTCAGACGCCGGGACGAGCCCTTCTCGCTGATCCGGGATCTGTTGCTCGAGCGCTTCGAGATCGCCGAAGACGACCCGACCGAGCTCGCCCAGGCGAAGCTGACGGTCGGGTTCCGCGAACTCGCCGGTCAGGTCGTCGCCAACGAGGCCGCCGCAGTCGGGCAACTGGTTGGGATCAGCGTCGTCGACGGATCGATCGAGTCACGCGACCTCGTCGAGCGAGCCGGGCTCGCGATCGGTCGCCTGCTCGCCGGATCGGCGGCTGCGATGCCGGTCGTGGTGCTCGTCGAGGACATCCACTGGGCAGATCGCTCATCGCTCGAGCTGCTCGCCACCGTGGAGCGTTCGCTCAAGGGATCGCCCGTGCTCGTCGTTCAGGCGGCCCGTCCCGCGAACGATCGCGCGGTTCAGCCCCCGACCCCGGAGGTGAACCATCGGACCATCGTGCTCGAACCGCTCTCCGACTCCGACGCGGTGCTGCTCGTCGACGAGCTCCTTCAGCACGTGGCGACCGTGCCCGATTCGCTTCGTGATGACATCGTACGGAAGTCCGCCGGCAGTCCCTTCTTCATCGAGGAGCTGATCCGGATGATGATCGATGACGACGTGATCGTGGTTGACGACGAATGGACGTTGCGTCCCGAGCTGCTGGGTCGGCGATCGATCCCGCCGACGGTGTCGGGGGTGATCCAGGCACGACTCGATCTGCTGTCCGCGGCCGAGCGCGCGACCCTGCAGCGCGCCGCCGTGGTTGGCGCCGCGTTCTGGGACGCAGCCCTGCCGCGCTCGGCATGCAGCATCGAACCCGTGCCGGAGGACGCGGCGATCACCTTGGCGCGGCTCGCGTCAAAGGGCCTCGTCGAGCGGGCGCCGACATCGGGTTTCAACGGCACGGTCGAGTACCACTTCCAGCACGCGACTCTGCACGAGGTGACCTACGAGTCCGTGCTCCTCCAGGATCGCCGCGTGCTCCACCGCGACGTTGCGGAGTGGCTGGCCGCCCGGGTCGAGGGGCGCTCGGCGGCAACCGCAGTCGCGAGGCACTTTCTGGCGGCCGGCGAGGTCGTCGAGGCGGCTCGGTGGTTCGCAGAGGCTGCTCACCAGGCACGAAGTCGGGGCGCGACCGGCGAAGCGATCGACGCGTGCGAGAACGCGTTGGCAGCCGACGTGCTCGACGACGCGACGGCGCTCGGCGTCCTCGACGACTACTGCGAGTCGCTGACGATTGCGGCCCGGTACGACGATGCGTTGTCCAACGCCCGCTCGATGGAGCACTTGGCCGAGCACACCGGCGACCCCAGCCGGCGCGCACTCGCGTTGATGCACCAGTCACACCTCCACGTCCGGCTGGGGATGAACCGTGTAGCCCTGGGCGAGGCCCGGCGGGCGCACGAGTTGGTGCGCGCAGCGCACGTGAGCAGCAGCGAGGTCATCGATTCGATGATCGAGCTGTCGTGGGTGTTGCTGCGGCTGGGTCATGCCGAGGAGGCAGTCGATCGAGGCCGCGAGGCGTTGGCGCTCGTCGACGCTGCGACGAGCGTGCGGATCCGGCGGGGCGTGCACAGCCTGCTGGGTGCGGCAGCCAACGCGCTCGGCCGTTACGCATTGGCGGCGGAACACATCGCTGAGGCACTCGCGCTCGACCGGTTGCGGGGGGATCGACGCGGGGAGGCCGCGAACCTGATCAATCTCGGTGAGGTTGCACGCCTCCAGGGCGACCTCCCGACAGCGATCGCGTTGTTCACCGACAGTGAGGCGATCGTGCGCAGCATCGGCGATCGCGACCAGGAGGCACTCGTGCTCAGCAATCTCGGCGGTGCCCACGTCGAGTTGGGTGACCTCGACGCGGCGCTGACCCATCTCGACGACGCGGTACGTGCATTCGAGACGTCCGGCGGCACCGAACACTCGTCGGAGACACACCGCTTCCGGGCTCAGGCACATCTGGCGGCCGGCGATGTCGCCCAGGCGTCGCGAGCGGCGCATCTGGCGATGGACCTCGCACTCGAGGACGAGAACCCGGATCATCTCGGCCACGCGTGGCGATTGATGGGACTCATCGCGTCCCGAGCGGGTGCGGACGCCGGCGTCCTCGGAACCGATGGATCGAGTGGATCACGTCTCGACGCCGAGGAGTGTCTGCTTCGGAGCGTCGAGGTGTTCGCGAACGCAGCGATGGAACGTGATCGTGCGCTCGCCATGAACGACCTCGCCGATGTCGTTGCGGCGGGTGGTGACCTCGCTCGCGCCGCGGATCTACGCGCCGAGGTTCGCAGGCTGCTCGGCGGCCTCGAGCTCTGGGGTGTGCTTGCACGGCTCGACGCACGCTCGTTTGACGAGATGGGCGGCCACCTGCCCGCTGGCTGAGCTCGGCGTGATGGGCGAGGTGGGTGGGCCACCGAAGGGCCGGTGCGGCGAGAGTCCCCCCTCCGACATTGATTTCTTACAAGAGCGACAGCTCACGACACGCCAATATCGGGGGCCATCCCCAAGCAAAGGAGAGCCCCGTGGGCAAGGTGGTCATGTACGCCTCGGTGTCGATGGACGGCTTCGTCGCGGACGAGAACGACCAGCCCGGGCCGCTTTTCGACTGGTTGTCCAGCGGTGACGTCCCGTTGGACGAGAGCGGCCACTTGAAGGTGTCGCAGACCTCCTACGACTACACCCGGCCGTACTGGGACCAGATCGGGGCGACAATCGCCGGCCGCCACGTCTTCGACATAACCGACGGCTGGGACGGGACACCTCCGGCCGGGGTCGACCACGTGGTCGTCGTGACGCACCGACCGAAGCCCGAGGGCTGGGACCCCGAGGCGCCGTTTCACTTCGTCGACGGCGTCGAGGCAGCCGTGGCCAAGGCGCAGGAGCTCGCGGGTGACCGCATCATCGAGGTCGCCGCTGGCGACGTCGGTGGCCAGGTGCTTGCCGCAGGTCTGGTCGATGAGGTGCGCATGGACGTCGTACCTGTCGTGTTCGGGTCCGGCAAACGCTACTTCGGGTCGGTCCACGCGCAGCACCTGTTGGAGGATCCTGATGTGGTGATTCAGGGCAACCGGGTGCTTCACCTGCGCTATCGGGTGCGCCGTTGACCGATCTGAGTGGGCTGTCCCGGGATAGGAGTCGAGGTCTCCCGAGGATGGAAGTTCTCACACTGCCCATCTGGAAGACCTCGATATGCCTGACGCTACCTTCGCTTGCCCTGACCTGACCACGTTCTGCCGGCTCGATGAGCTGGGCCTCGAAGTCGTCGGTCAGCGGCTTGAG
>DASUEW010000094.1:0-4150 GCA_036274875.1 Ilumatobacteraceae bacterium | reverse complement strand
ACGAGTTCGGTCTCGCATCCGACGATTCGCTGCTGTTGATCGACGAGGTCCACACGCCGGACTCGTCGCGGTGGTGGGTCGCCACGACCTACGACGAGCGCCTCGCCGCCGGCGAGGAGCCGGAGAGCCTCGACAAGGAGGTGGTCCGGCGGGCGTACGCCGAGATCGGCTACCGCGGCGACGGGCCGGTACCCACGCTCCCCGACGACGTGTGGACCGCGACGTCGGCGCGCTACATCGACGCCTACGAGCGACTCACCGGCGTGCCGTTCGAGCCCGGTTCCTACCCGGTCGCCGAGCGCATCATCGCCAACCTGACAGAAGCGGGGATCCTTTGACCACACCAGTGTTCGTTCGTACGCGTCGATCTGATGCGCCCAGGGAAGAGTGCGGCGTGCTCGGCATCTCGACGCCGCATGGCGATGGTGTCGCCGAGCTGGCGTTCTTCGGGTTGTTCGCGCTGCAGCACCGCGGGCAGGAGGCGGCGGGCATCGCCGTCAGCGACGGGCATCGGGCGCGGGTGCACAAGGACGCCGGGCTCGTCACGAACGTGTTCACCCGCGAGACAATGGCGCCACTCACCGGCTACCACGCGATCGGCCACAACCGGTACAGCACGACCGGGTCGAACGCCCAGAAGAACATCCAGCCGTTCGTCGTCGAGACGATGCACGGCCCGCTGGCGCTCGCCCACAACGGCAACGTCGTCAACGCCACGGCGCTGCGCGACGAGCTCCTCGCCAAGGGTTTCGGGCTCACGGCGACGAGCGACACCGAGGTGTTGACGTTGATGCTCGCGGCGGCCGGTGGCCGAACGTGGGAGGAGCGGGTCGAGCGCACGTTGCCGGCATGGAAGGGTGCGTTCTCGCTCGTGATACTGGCCCGCGATCAGGTGATCGCGGTGCGTGACCCGTGGGGGTTCCGGCCGCTGTCGATCGGCCGGCTGCCATTGGGTGGGCATGCCGTCGCCAGCGAGACGTGCGCGCTGTCGACACTCGGTTGCGTCGACATCGACGAGGTGCGACCGGGCGAGATGGTCACCCTGCAGGGTGCCGAGGTACGTCGCCATCAGGCGCTCGCACCGGCCCCGTCCTCGGCGCGGTGCACGTTCGAGTTCGTCTACTTCTCGCGGCCGGACTCGGTGTGGGACGGCCGCGGCGTCCATCACGTCCGCCAGCGGCTCGGCGTCGAGCTCGCCACCGAGTCGGGCGTCGACGCCGACGTCGTGATCCCGGTGCCCGACTCCTCGATCCCCGCCGCCATCGGGTATGCCCGCCAGAGTGGCCTGCCGTTCAACGACGGGCTGATCAAGAATCGCTACATCGGACGCACGTTCATCGAGCCGACGCAGGACATCCGCGACCGCGGCGTGGCGCTCAAGTTCAACGCCCTCGCCGAGAACCTCGCCGGCAAGCGGGTCGTGATGATCGACGACTCGCTGGTGCGCGGCACCACGGCGGGTCCGCTCGTGAAGCTCGTTCGTGACGCGGGTGCCACCGAGGTGCACATGCGCATCACGTGCCCACCGATCACCCACGCCTGCCACTTCGGCGTCGACATGGGCCACGACGGCGACCTGATGGCCGCCCGCCTGACGGTGCCCGAGATGTGCACCCAGATCGGCGCCGACAGCCTCGCCTTCCTGTCGCTCGACGGCATGATGCGGGCGATCGATTCGGGGTCCGGATACTGCAATGCCTGTTTCACGGGGCGCTACCCGATCGCGGTCGAGGAGGCCCAAGCCAAGCTCTCGTTCGAGGGGGCGCTGGCGTAGTGATCCGCGTCCTCGTCATCGGCGGCGGGGGCCGTGAGCGGGCGATCGCGTGGGCGTGCCGCCGCCACGGGCATCCGGTCGAGCTCGCCGCCGACCTCGGTGACGCATCGCCCGCCACGGTCGATCTGGTGATCGTCGGGCCGGAGGCCGCCCTGAGTGCCGGCGTCGCCGACGAGTGCGCCCGGCGTGGTCTCGCGTGCTTCGGACCGACGGCCGAGCTCGCCCGGCTCGAATCGTCGAAGGGCTACGCGCGCGAGTTGGCGGAACGGTTGGGCATCCCGGGTCCGGCCTACGTCCGGTTCGACTCGGCCGAGCCGGCGATCGAGTGGTTCCGCGCGAACGAGCGGCCGGTGGTCGTCAAACTCGATGGGTTGGCGGCAGGCAAGGGTGTGATCGTGCCCGCCGACGCCGACGAGACCGTGGCTGCGATCCGGTCGACGGCCGAGCAGGGCCCGTTCGTGCTCGAAGAACGCCTCTTCGGGCCGGAGTGCTCGCTGCTCGCGCTCTGCGACGGCACGATCGGGCGGCCGCTGCCGATCGCCCAGGACCACAAGCGCGTCGGCGAGGGCGACACCGGGCCGAACACCGGCGGGATGGGTGCCTATGCGCCGGCACCCGTGCCGTACGACGCCGATGAGATGGTGGCGACATTCGTGCAACCGGTGCTCGACCACCTGGCCGCTGCGGGCACGCCCTACGTCGGCGTGCTGTACGCCGGATTGATGCTGACCGCCGACGGGCCGCGGCTGATCGAGTTCAACTGCCGGTTCGGCGACCCGGAGGCGCAGGCCGTGCTGCCCCTCGTCGACTCCGACCTCGCCGAGCTGTTGCTGGCATGCGCGCGGGGCGAGCTCGCCACGGCGGCACCGATGCGGGTTCGTGCCGGCGCCGCCTGCACCGTGGTCGCGGCGGCGCCCGGATATCCCGAGGCTCCGATCGCCGGCGCCGAGATCTTCGGCCTCTCCCCCACCGAGGATGCCTCGTCGATCGTGTTCCCGGCCGGGATCGTCGACGGACGCGTCGCCGGCGGGCGGGTGCTGGCGGTCACCGGGCTCGGTGCCGATCTCGCCGCGGCCCGCGTTGCGGCGTACGAGCGGTTGGCGACGATCCGGTTCGACGGGATGCAGGTGCGGCGAGATGTCGGATGGCGGGCGCCAGGCGCGACGCTCACGTCGTACGCCGCGGCCGGCGTCGACATCGACGAGGGCAACCGCGCGGTGCGCAAGATGACCAGCGCGATCGAGCGCACGCTCGGCCCCGACGTGCTGCGCGGCGTCGGCAGCTTCGGCGGCGTCTTCTCGGCGAAGGCGATCACGGCGATGGACGATCCGGTGCTGGTCGCGTCGACCGACGGCGTCGGCACCAAGGTCGAGCTCGCCGCTCGGGCCGGGATGGTCAGGGGCGTCGGCGCCGACATCGTCAACCACTGCATCGACGATGTGCTCGTGCAGGCCGCGCGACCGCTGTTCTTCCTCGACTACATCGCCGCCAGCGAGCTCGACGCCGACCTCGTGGCCGAGGTCGTCACCGGCATGGCCGAGGCGTGCGAGGCCGCCGGGTGTGCGCTGCTCGGCGGCGAGACCGCCGAGATGCCGGGCGTGTACGCGCCGGGCGCGTTCGACATCGCCGGAACGTTGATCGGCGTGGCCGAACGGTCACGGCTGCTCCCCCGCGACGACGTCGCCGCCGGCGACGTGCTCATCGGTGTCGCCTCCAGCGGCCCGCACACCAACGGCTACTCGTTCCTCCGCAAGCTGTTCCAGTGGCTGCCGCTCGACTCGGTACCGGCCGGCCTCGACCGCCCGCTCGGCGAGGCGCTGCTCGAACCGCACCGGTCGTACCTGCACCTGCTCGGTCCGGTGATCGACCGCGGGCTGGTCAAAGCACTCGCTCACATCACCGGCGGCGGGCTCCCCGAGAACCTGCCACGTGTGCTGCCCGATGGCATCGACGCTCATGTTCGTCTCGGTTCGTGGCCGGTCCCGCCGCTGTTCCAACTGGTGCGCGAGCTGGCGACGGGTGTCGACGACCGTGAGTTGCACCGGATGCTCAACATGGGGATCGGAATGGTGGTGGTGTGCGACCCGTCCGTGGTGGCCGACGTGCAGGCGTCCATCGCGGAGGAGACGTGGGTGATCGGCTCGCTCGTGGGCGGGACCGCCGGGGCCCGCACCGTCCGCCTCCTCACGACGTAGCACCGACCCGCAGCGCGACGGTCAGCGTTCCCGCGGCGGCGATCGACAGGATCGCACGGACGTTGTTCCATGCGGTCCACGCCGACACGTAGTAGCGCCACTTGCTGGCGCCGTCGGCGCTGTCCGGGTCGACCGCTGCCAGCGCGTCGTCCGCGGTATGTGGTACACGATCGTGAGCACG
>DASUEW010000093.1:0-3436 GCA_036274875.1 Ilumatobacteraceae bacterium | reverse complement strand
CACCGGACTCTCGGTGCTCGACGGTCACGAAGTGCACTACCTCGACCACGTCGAGGCCGACAACCCGGTCCAGGTGCGCGACTGGACGGGCGAGCGGCTGTCGGCCCATCTCGTGTCGTCGGGCTTCGTGCTGCTCGCCGGCGCACCGCCCACGGCGCTCGACGAGCTCCTCGCCGGCACGCTGCCGCGGGCGACCGACAAGACGATGACCGATCCCGACCTGATCCGCCGGCGCGTCGACGACGTCCGGCGGCGGGGGAGCGAGTGGGTGTACGAGGAGTTCCTCGAGGGCATCAACTCCGTCGCCGCCCCCGTGCGTGATGCCGGCGACCGAGTCGTGGCCGCAGTCCACGCCCACGGCCCGTCGTACCGGTTCCCGGGACCAGGTCGCGCCGAGTCGATCGCCGAGCAGGTGGTCGCCGCTGCCGATCGAATCGGCGCTCGGCTCAACGGACACGTCGAGGCACTGACACCGTGACGCGCCCATGAGAAATGCGTGAACGGCGTCTGACCGATCGCTACGACTTCGTCATCGTCGGCGGTGGTTCTGCAGGGTCGGTCCTCGCCAACCGCCTGAGCGCCGACGCCTCGACGCGGGTGCTCGTGCTCGAGGCCGGCCGGCCCGACTACCGCTGGGACGTGTTCATCCACATGCCCGCCGCGCTGATGTTCCCGATCGGCAACCGCTTCTACGACTGGAAGTACGAATCGGAACCGGAGCCGTTCATGAACGGCCGGCGGGTGTACCACGCTCGGGGCAAGGTGCTCGGTGGCTCGTCGAGCATCAACGGGATGATCTTCCAGCGCGGCAACCCGCTCGACTTCGAGCGTTGGGCGGCCGACCCTGGCATGGCGGCCTGGGACTACGCCCATTGCCTGCCGTACTTCAAACGCATGGAGACGTGCCTGGCCGGGGCCGACGAGTATCGCGGCGGCGACGGGCCGCTCGTGCTCGAGCGCGGTCCGGTGACGAACCCGCTGTTCGATGCGTTCTTCGCGGCCGCCCAGCAGGCGGGCTACGCGCTGACGTCCGACGTCAACGGCTACCGCCAGGAAGGGTTCGCGGCGTTCGACCGCAACCTCCATCGCGGCCGCCGGCTCAGCGCTGCTCGCGCCTACCTGCATCCGGTGATGCGTCGTCCGAACCTCGACGTGCGCTGTCGAGCGAACGTCACCCGACTCGTGATCGAGGGCACGCGTGTCAGCGGCGTGGAGTACGCGACGACGGGTCGTCGACATGCGGTGAGCGCCGGTGAGGTGATCCTGTGCGGCGGAGCGTTCAACTCGCCCCAGCTGCTGCAGGTCTCGGGCATCGGCGACGCCGAGCACCTGCGATCGGTCGGAGTCACCCCGGTGCACCACCTGCCGGGGGTCGGTGAGCACCTCCAGGACCATCTCGAGGTCTACGTGCAGCACGCCAGCACCCAGCCGGTGTCGTTGAACCCGCTCATCAAGTGGCGCAATCGTCCGTGGATCGGGTTGCAGTGGTTGGCGCGCCGAGGTCCCGGCGCGAGCAACCAGTTCGAGGGCGGCGGCTTCGTGCGCAGCAACGACGAGGTCGCCTACCCCAACTTGATGTTCCACTTCCTGCCGATCGCGGTGCGCTACGACGGGTCGGCACCCGCCGGTGGGCACGGCTACCAGGTGCACGTCGGGCCGATGTACTCCGACGCTCGCGGATCGGTGCGGATCACGTCGCCCGACGTCTCGGTCAAGCCGGCGCTGCGCTTCAACTACCTGTCGACCGACCAGGATCGACGTGAGTGGGTCGAGGCGATCCGCGCTGCTCGCCACATCCTCGGCCAAGCTGCGTTCGACCGGTTCGACGGCGGTGAGGTCTCGCCCGGGCCCGACGTGCAGACCGACGACGACGTCCTCGAGTGGGTTGCCCGCGATGCCGAGACCGCGCTCCATCCGTCGTGCACGTGCCGGATGGGCGTCGACGAGTTGTCGGTGATCGACCCGGACTCGCTCGTCGTCCACGGCATGGATGGCATCCGAGTGGTCGACGCCTCGTCGATGCCGTATGTCACGAACGGCAACATCTACGCACCCGTGATGATGCTCGCCGAGAAGGCCGCCGACCGGATCCTCGGCAACACCCCACTGGCCCCGGAAACGGTGGACTTCTACCGCCATCGCTAGCCCTTTATCGAGCTTGATCGAGTCGACTCTCCGTACGTCGTCTCGTTGACCGTTTGGTCGTCGACTCGGCTATCGTTCCACCATACGGATACGTTCCGTATCGCGGACCGCTCTGCGGCACCCGCGGCTGCGTCACTCGTCGCCCCAGTGGGAGGGAAGAGCATGACCGATCAGGCCCAACCCGACCAACAGGGATCCGACGAGATCGATCTCGCTGCGCTCGACGACGCCGAGCTGGTGAAGCAGATGCATGACGACCTGTACGACGGGCTCGCCGACGAGATCGTCGAGGGCACGATGATCCTGCTCGACCGTGGCTGGAGCCCGGACCGGACGCTCAACGACGCTCTCGTAGAAGGGATGCGGATCGTCGGCATCGACTTCCGGGACGGCATCTTGTTCGTGCCCGAGGTGCTGCTGGCCGCCAACGCGATGAAGGCCGGGATGGAGATCCTGCGCCCGCTGCTCGCGGAGACCGGCGCCGAATCGATCGGCAAGATCGTCATCGGCACCGTCAAGGGCGACATCCACGACATCGGCAAGAACCTGGTGGCGATGATGCTCGAGGGCGCCGGATTCGAGGTCGTCGACCTCGGCATCAACACCGACGTCGACAAGTTCCTCGCCGCCCTCGCCCTCCACAAGCCGGACATCCTCGGCATGTCGGCGCTGCTGACGACGACGATGCCGTACATGAAGGTCGTCATCGACACGCTTCGTGAGAAGGGCCTGCGCGACACCTACATCGTGCTCGTCGGCGGTGCGCCGCTGAACGAGGAGTTCGGACAGGCGATCGGCGCCGACGCGTACTGCCGCGACGCGGCGGTCGCGGCCGAGACCGCCAAGGAGTTGGTCACCGCCCGCCGCAAGATGCGCGCCGAGCCGGCTGGCCCTTCGGTGGCGTGATGATGGTGGCCGATCAGGTGGCGGGCGACGATCGTCCAGCCGCCGCGATCCCACCCGTCACCAAACCCCTTGTGATCGGATGCGGGGCGCTCGCGTCCGAATTGCGCGCCGTGCTCGCCGCTGGCGGTCTGGAAGAGGCGGTCGAGGTCCGCTACCTGCCGGCCCACTTCCACAACCGGCCGGAGCGGATCGTGCCGGCGCTCCAAGATGCGCTCGCCGACGAAGCCGGGCGCGAGGTGCTCATCGCCTATGCCGACTGCGGCACCGGCGGGGCGCTCGACCGCTTTGTCGCCGATCGTCCCGACACGACCCGCCTGCCCGGCGCCCATTGCTACGAGCTCTTCGCCGGCGCCGACGTGTTCGCTGCTCTTCACGACGCCGAGCC
>DASUEW010000092.1:0-7440 GCA_036274875.1 Ilumatobacteraceae bacterium | reverse complement strand
CTCCCGGTCGCTCAGCGCGCGGTCGAGAAGTCCATGACAATCTTGTTGGAGTTGGCGGTCTGGGTGCGACCGACGCGGAAGTCGTTGAACGTGATCTTGGCGAAGATCTCGTCCTCGTCGTCACGGAAGTCCTCGTCCAGGATGTGGCAGCTGAACGTCCGTACGAACTCGACGCTGAGGCCACCGGCCCACGCCTGTGGCCACGTCGGCGCGTCGGTGGGCAGGGCGATGAGGGCGTTGTCCCAGATCGGGTCGTCGGCCCACATCTTGGCCGTGACCTCTTCGCCCGGGTGGGCGAGGAACGACTGTGCATCGGCCTGGCTCATCGCGATGTCGACGCCGACGCGGGCAGTGCAGATCGCGCCACTCGAGAACTGGATCGGATGCAGGTAGACGCTCATCGAGGCGGCCTCGGCCGAACCGGTGGTGCCGATCGCGACGCCCGACGCCGCGGCAACCGCGACGAGCGCTCCTCCTGACCTGGTTGCCGGTGTTGACGTGGTGCGTGACGCCAGTGCGGAAGTCGTTGAACGTCAACCGGGCGTAGATCTCGTCCGCTCCGTCCCAGTCCTCGTTGAGGAAGTGGCAGCTGAAGACCCGCGTGAACTCGACGCTGTAGCCACCCGCCCACGCCTGCGGCCATGTCGGGGCATAGGTGGGCAGGGCGATGATGGCGTTGTCCCAGATCGGGTCGTCGGCCCAGAGCTTGACGGTGGCCTCTTCGCCGGGGTGGGCGATGAAATCCCGCGCGTCGGACTCGCTCATGTTGATGTCGACCCCGACGCGCGCCGAACACAGTTGACCGCCGACCTCCTGGATCGGGTGCAGGTAGATGTCGATGAAGCCCCCGGCCTCGGCCTGGCCGTCGACGGCGGCCACGGCGGAACCGAACGTCAGCGCCGCAATGGCGCCGAGCGCGGCCCGCCGCCCGCGGGGGTACTTGGTGATGGTCATGGAGGGTTCTCCTTGATGCCTCGTCCCCACCCCGATGGCGGCGACGTTGCCGATCTGGCGTGACACGCCCGTGACACCGTGTGTCACACGGTGTGTCACACTCCGGAGCGGGCCCGTACCGGTTCGGACTTCGCCCGTTCTGGCGTGGTCAGAGGTGCCACATGACACACCACTTCGCTCGAAGCGGTCTTCCAGCGCTGCTCGCCGTGCTCGTCGTCGTGTCCTGCTCCGGCGGGGAGAGTGGCGGGACGGATGCCGCGCCGTCCTCTGCCGCGCCGTCGTCGACCGCGGGCGCCGAGTCCACGTCTCCTCTCCAGCCCGACTGGCCACTCGGTGGGATCTGGCTTGCCTCCGGGCTCGACCCCGACGGCGCGATCGTCGATCCTCGGCTGGCGTTCACCACCGATGACGTCGCGGTGGCGGCCGTAGTGGCGCTGGGGGCGGACGTGCCGGACGGTGCGACGCTCGTCGTCGAGTGGTTCGCGGTCGACCTCGACGAGCGAGAGTCGCTGTTCACACACGAGATCCCGGTCGGTCCGGGAGGGCTCGCGGTGTCTCGCGGCGCCGCGCCAGGCGGGCTCGCACCGGGGTTCTACGAGATCGTCGCGACCCTCGGTGATCACCGGACGACGACGCCGTGGGTGGTCAGAGAGGCGCAGCCGGATGGCTCAACCGTGACCGGTCTGAGAAGCGCCCCACACGCCCCGTCGGCCCCCGCGCCCGCGCCGTTGGAGCCACCATCGGACGACGACTACGACTGGACCGGCGAGCGCGGGACCCCGCTCGGCCCAGAACCACCGCCCGGCCCGTGCGAGCCCAGCCTCCTCATCGGACAGTTCACGCCACTGACCTCGGTGTACGGCTCGGTTTCCTGGCTGGGGACGTGCACGACGCTGGAGATCGCTGCCTCGGTCGCCGGGCCACCCGCCACCCTGCGGTCGTCGGACGTCTCCGATTTCGAGGTCCGCTCGGACAGCACCCCCAGCGTTCCCGTCTGCGATCTCCCGGGCGGCTCGGACATGCCAGGGACCGTCGTGCGCTTCGAGGCCACGCTGGATGACGGCCAGGTCATCACCGACGACGTGGTCCTGAACGACATGGGCCCTGGTGTGGTCGGCGACGTGAGGTCGCAGCCGCCAGCCAACTCTCCCGTGGAGCCCGGGCAGACGATCGCACTGGAGGCGCTCGGGATGCAGTTCGCGCCTGCGCTCGGCATCGAGAGCCTGAAGTTGTTCGCGCTCGGCCAGGAGATCGGGTCGACCGGCAACGCGTCGGGGAGCACCGAGCCGGTCGCCTGCGACGACGGCCGCTTCTTCGCGCTCCTCGAAACTGAGTACGTCGTGCCCGATCCTCCGCCGCCGGTGATCGAGATCTGCGCCGTCGCCACCACGTTCGACGACCACGAGGACCGGGGGTGCATCGAGTTCACGACGGGCGAGGTCTGGACTGGCTCCTACGCGGGCACGGTGACCTGGGACTGCAACGTCCTCGGAAACCTGAGCGGAACGCTCGACGGAACGTTCACGATCACGGTGGGCGCCGACGGAGCGGCGACCATGGACATCACCCACACCGTGACGGGATCCTGCGGTGGTCCTGACGTCGGCACGCTGACCACGCCCCTGACCATCACGGGCAAGCGGACGTCCACCGGGTTCGAGTTCCCCGACTACTTCGCGGTGACGGACACGATCACACTCACGGTGTCCGGTGACCGGGCGACGGGAACCCTGACGGGCGCCGGGGATGGCGGATCGAACCTGGGTGTCAACCTCGTCAATGCCGAAGTCACGTTCGAAGCCACGCGCTCGTGATCGACCTCACGGCGCAGATGCGGCTCGGTCCCGTCCGGCCCTTTCCGTCGCTCGCCACCATAATGGTGAACCGGCGCGACGACCGGGGCGGAGTGGGAGGCAAGCGTGGTCCTGCGATTCGGCGACATCGAGGTCGACGTCGACGCCTTCGAGATCCGCCGTGCCGGTGGGCGAGTCCGCGTCGAGCCCCAGGTCTTCGACGTGATCCGTACGCTCATCGATCACCGCGACCGGCTCGTGTCGAAGGAGGAGCTGCTCGACACGGTGTGGGGAACGCGGTTCGTGACCGAGTCGGCCCTCACCTCACGAATCAAGGCGGCGCGTAAGGCGCTGGGCGACAACGGGCGCGAGCAGCGCGTGATTCAAACGGTCCACGGTCGCGGGTACCGCTTCGTCGTTCCCCTCGACGAAGATGTTCCTCTGCGCCCGGCCGGGCTCGACCCGGGTGACGGCGAACACGCACGGCTGCTCGAGCGTGACGACGCCCTCGCGGCGCTGAGCGCGGCCGTGGCCGCCGCAGGGCGCGGACGCGGACGCATCGTCGCCGTGACGGGTGAGCCGGGTATCGGCAAGACGGCGCTCGTGCGAGCGTTCACCCGCTCGCTCGGCGACCGCGCCCGTGTGCTGTTCGGCGCCTGCGACGATCTCGTCACGCCCCGCCCGCTCGGTCCGTTCGACGACATGGCGAGCGCCGCGCCGACCCTCGCCGCCGCGCTCGCCAGCCCGACGCCAGCCGACGTCCATCGGGCCCTGCTGGGCGAGCTCGTCGGTGGCGCACATCCCGTGATAGTCGTGATCGAGGACGCCCACTGGGCAGACGAAGCGACGATCGACGTGCTGACCTGGCTCGTCCGCCGCATCGAGACGTTGCCCGTGACCGTGGTTCTCACCTACCGGGACGGTGTCGTGATCGACGCCCATCCGCTCTTGCCGATGCTCGGGAGCATCCCGCCCGCGATCACCCAACACCTCCGTCTCGAGCCACTGTCCACCGCCGCTGTCGCCGAGCTCGTCGGGACCGATCGGGCCGAGCAGGTGGCGTCTGCGACGGCCGGGATCCCGTTCTTCGTCAGCGAGGTGGCAGCCCTCGACCCGTCGACCGATGGCGACGTGCCCGCATCGGTCGCGCACGCGGTCCTCGCCAGGATCGCCAGGCTCCCGACTGCGACGCGGGATCTCCTCGACCAACTGGCCGTCGAACCGTCGCGCACCGCCACCTCGCTCCTCGACCGCCTCCAACCGGATTGGGCCGACGACGTCGAGCCGGCCGAGCAGCTGGCCGTCATCACCTCCGAACCGGGATGGTTGGCATTCCGTCACGAGCTCGCCCGGCGGGCGGTGTTGGAGGCCATGCCGGCGTCGCGGCGGGCTGTCCTGCACCGGGCGGTGGCGTCCGCGTTGGCCGCTGCCGGCGCCGACCCGGCACGGGTCGTTCACCACGCCGAGGCGGGAGGTGACGTGGAGCTGCTGGTGACGCACGCCCGGATCGCCGCCGATCGGGCTGCCGCGGCGTCGGCCCACCGCGAGGCGTGGTCGCACCTCCAACGCCTCTTGCCCCTGCTCGACCACATACCCGACGCCGACGTCGCGACCCTCCTCGAGTTTGCCTCCCACGAGGCGTACGCCGCCGGCGACGTGACCACCGCCCACGACCTGGCGGCCCGATCGCTCGATCAGTTCCGAACGGCGAGCGACACCGTCGGACGCGGACGACTCCACCGGTGGCTGTCGCGCATCCGGTGGTTCGAGGGCCGCCGCTTCGAGGCCGAGGTGCAGGCGCGGCTCGCCGTGGACGTCTTGGAGCCGCTCGGTCCCACGGAGGAACTGGCGTGGGCGTACAGCACGTTGTCGCAGCTGTCGATGTTGGCATGGCACTCGGACGACGCAGTCCGCTGGGGTGAGCGGGCGATCGAGGTCGCCACCGCGCTGGGCGCTCGGTCCGCGCTCGCGCACGCGATGCTCAACGTCGCGACCGCGCGCGCCATGACGACGGATGACGAGGGACCACAACGCGAGGCCGTCGCGGTGGCGCTCGAGGCGGGTGAGCACCACGAGGTGGTACGCGGGCTCGGCGTCATCGCGTATCGCGCGATGGAATCCGATCGGCTGGTGCGAGCCGCGGAGGTCGGACGCGAGGCGTTGGCGCACGCCGAGAACCACGAGGTCGAGACGCTGCGCCAGTACATCATCGCCCTGCTCGGGCGCGTGGCCTTTCTCGAAGGGCGTTGGGAGGAGGCCGAAAGGCTGCTCGGCGAGATCGCGGGGTCGCCGATGGCCGTCAATCGAATGTTCGCCCTGCGCACGCTGGCGCAGCTCCAGCTTCGACGCGGCGATCCCGAGGCCGCCCGGACGATCGCCGAGGGTCGCCGGCTGGCCGACCAGGCCGCCGAGCCGCAACGGATGTTGCCGATGCTCGAGATCGAAGCCGAGCAGGCCTGGTTCGACGGTCGGCTCGTCGAGCTCGTGCCGCGACTCCTCGAGGCGATGGGACCAGCACAGTGGTTCCCTGGGTACGTCGGACGAATCGCGAGGTGGTTGCAGGAGGCCGGTGCACTCGACGAGGTCCCCGCCGACATCCCCGAGCATCGCCTCGCGGAGCTCGAGGGTCGCTGGGCCGATGCCGCCGACGCGTGGCGCGAGCTCGGCATGCCGTACGAAGAGGCCCTCGCCCTGGCTCGGGCCGGCACCGACGGCCTCGTCGAGGCCCGGGCGATCGCCGAACGCCTCGGTGCTGCGCCCCTCCTGCGGCGGCTGGATGCGCCGGAGTGGGTCAGCGGCGTCGCCGGGCGACGCTGATGGAGGCCGCCGAACCTGCCCGACCGCTCGCATTGACGCGCACGTTCACGGACGTCCATCACAACCTTGAACACATACCCTGGTCAGAGTCATTTCCGTGGTGTGCGATGAACGTCCGTGAACGCCTCGGCGGAGGCGGACGGGAATCGAACCCGCCGGACAGGGATCGCCTGTCCCAGCCGCTTTGAAGGCGGTGGAGCCCACCAGGTGCCCAGACACCTCCGTCGAGCACCGTAGCCGTCTCCAACCCCGAACTGTCTGCTCCAGATGGCCCGGACGGTGCATTTGGAGCAGACAGTTCGGGATCGAGGTGCGGGTCGCGGCCGACCGGCGGTACCGTCGGGCGTCCGGCTTCCTCCTGTGATCGTCCGATCGCATCGAGGTCGTCATGCTGACGCTGTGTTGGGCCGCCAAGGGCGGCAGCGGCACCACCGTGGTGGTTGCCGCACTGGGTCTGTCGGTCGAGCCACCAGTCCTGTTGGTCGACCTCGACGGTGATCTGCCGTCGGTGTACGGGCTCGCCGAACCCTCGCTCCCCGGTGCCCATGACTGGGTCGCGTCCGACGCCGCGCCCGACCGGCTCATCGACCTGGCGATCCCGGTGGTGCCCGGCGTGTCGGTCGTCTGCGCCGGCCTCGCTCGGGCGCCCGCCGACGCCGAACGTTGGAGGGAGCTCGGCCTCGCCCTCGCTGCACATCCCGCCACCGTCGTCGTCGACGCCGGCACGGGATCTCCGCCTGCCCAGCTCGTCGGTGCCGCCGATCGTTCGCTGCTCGTCACGCGCGCCTGCTACCTCGCGCTGCGGCGCGCCGTGGCCCTCGATGCGCACCCGACCGGCGTCGTGCTGATCGAGGAGGCGGGAAGGGCTCTGCGGACCCGCGATGTCGAAGCGGCGATCGACGCGCCCGTCGTGGCGACCCTCGCACTCGATCCCGCCGTCGCCCGCGCCGTCGACGCCGGGCTGCTGGCGGCCCGCCTCCCACGCCTCATCCAACGCGAGCTCCGCAACGCCGCATGAATGATCACGAACTGGTCGACATGCTGTGCCGTCGCGTCGCCGACATCCCGGGCGACGTCGACGCCGTCGTGCGACGTCACGTGCGCGCTGTGGCACCGCTCGCTGACGAAGCGCACCAGTCCCGGCTCGTCGCCGCCGCCGTCGCGCGACTCGCCGGGCTCGACGGCCTCGACGCACTGATGGCCGACGGCGACGTCGACGAGATCCTCGTCAACGCCGGCGGCGAGGTGTGGGTCGAGCGCGCCGGTGAGCTCCACGCTGCACAACCGCTGCCGCCCTCGTCGATCCCGGTCGTGCTCGAACGCGTGCTGGCGCCCCTGGGCCGCCGCCTCGACCGCACCAACCCGATCGTCGACGCCCGGCTGCCCGACGGGTCTCGCGTGTGCGCAGTGATCGGGCCCGTCGCTGTCGATGGTGCGGCCGTCTCCATCCGGCGCTTCCGCCGGCGACCCCTCCCGCTCTGTGCGTTCACGTCGGCGGCCATCGTCGAGTTGCTCACCGAGGTGCTGCGCGCACGGTGCAACGTCGTCGTCAGCGGCGCCACGTCGAGCGGCAAGACGTCGCTGCTCGCGGCGCTGCTCTCGCTCACCGAGCCGACCGAGCGCATCATCGTCCTCGAGGACACGGCCGAGCTGCAGCCCGACAACGCCCACATCGTCCGTCTCGAAGCCCGGCCGGCAACGCCGGACGGCATCCGCCCGATCCCCCTCGATGAGCTCGTCCGCACCGCGCTTCGCCTGCGCCCCGACCGTCTCGTCGTCGGCGAAGTCCGCGGCAACGAGGTGACCGGGCTCGTGCAGGCCATGAACACCGGCCACGACGGGTCACTCGCGACGTGCCACGCCAACGGTCCGATCG
>DASUEW010000091.1:0-2366 GCA_036274875.1 Ilumatobacteraceae bacterium | reverse complement strand
ACGTGCGCCCCGACGTCCTGCGCCACCCCGCCCTCCAGCCCCGCCCGCCGTTGCGCCAACCCCCGAACTGTCTGCTCGAAACGCAGCGAGGCGCGATCTGAAGCAGACAGAACGGAGTTGACGATGGGGTGCCAGCCGGTGCAGCGGCACAGGTGGGCGAGGAGGGCCTGGCGCACGGCGGCCTCCGTCGGTTCGGTGAGAGCGGCGACGCGCATGATGATCCCCGTCGTGCAGAATCCGCACTGGCTCCCGCCGTTGGCGCAGAACGCATCGGCCCACCGGTCGGCGCGATCCAGGCCTTCGAGCGTCGTGACGGACCGGCCGGCGACTCGACCCACGGGCGTGACGCACGCGACACGTGGCTGGCCGTCGACCCACACGGTGCAGCAGCCGCACTGACCCTGGGGGCTGCAGCCGTCCTTGGCGGACTTGATACCGAGGTGCTCACGCAACGCGTCGAGCAGCGAACCGCCGGCGGGCACGCCGACGGGCGACCCGTTGACGGTGAATCCGACCGTGCCCGTACCCGCCGTGCCCGTACCCGCCGTGCCCACGTCAGTCGGGCGGGCGGCCGGCCGCCAGCTCATCGGTGAGTGCCTTGAACTCCGCCCAACGCCCCTCGGCCAGCAGCCTCGCTTGGAGCGGCCAGCTCGCCGAATCATCGGTTGCGAGACCCGGGCGAGCCTCCGTCAGCAGCGTGCGCAACAGCGACGTCTCAGTCGTCGCCAGGTCCCACCACGTCCGGATCCCGATCCGGCGGCACAGCGACTCGATCGCCGGTCCGACGCCGACGACCACACGCAGATCGTCGAGTTCGATGTCACGCCCGAGCACCGCCGCGGCGGCCGCGAGATCAGGTGTCGGCGGCCGTTCGAGCGCGAACGAGTGCCCGGCCGACGACGCTGAATCCGACGACGGTTCCCGTGACGTCAGCGTCGGGCGCACCGATTCGATCGCGGCGCGGACGCGATCACGTTCGACGACGATCGGCTCGAGCTCAGCCCGCAGGCGGTCGCGCTCGGCCACGATCGGCTCGAGCTCAGCCACACGGCGGCGCAGCCGTTCCAGCTCGGTCGCCTCGGCCGGCCCCGCCGCGGCTGCGGCCGCGACCGCGGCCACCCGGGCCTTGGCGATCTGGCGTCGACTCCTGAGACTCCGCAGCAGCCAGCCGATCACGCCGCCCAACATCAGCGCGAGCACGACCCAGACGAGTCCTTTCACCAGCGTGTAGGGCATGTCGTCCTTCCCACTTCAGGCTCCTGCTGCCGTCGTCACGCGGAACTCGATCCGCCGGCTCGCATCCTTGTCCTCGACACCGCCGACGACAACGGGTCGCGTCGAGCCCAACCCGACCGACGCCAGGTCGGCGGCGGGCACGCCGCGCGCCGCGAGACCGAAGAGCACTGCCACCGCCCGCTCCTCACTGAGTGTCTGGTTCTCCGCCGGCACACCATCCGAATCGGTGTGACCCTCGATCGTGATCGTGACACCGTCGAACTGCTTTGCGATCCCGGCGAGTTGATCGAGCGCGGTGAACGCATCCGAATCCACGTCAGCGCTCGCCGGCGCGAATTGGATCGGGTTGGCAATGACGAACGCGTTGAGCTCGGCTTCGAGTGCGTCGGCGTCGTCGCCCGATGCCGTCGGACGTCGTGCGAGCCGGACGTCGGCGGCGACGCCGTCCGCCACGGCGAGGAACGCGATGCGCCCGACGTCGTCGACGAACACGCCCGTGGCGTACAACACGCTGCCGTCGAAGCCGCTGTCACCGCTCACCAGGTTCGGGGGCATCGCGGCCACGAGCTCGGCCAGCGCGTCCACCGTCGCGTCGTCGATGCCCGCCCTGGGGATGATCGTCAGCCGGTCGTCGACGCTCGCGGGATCGAGGTTCCGCGACGCGCCGGCGACGAGCGCAGCCCGTTGGGTCGCATCGGCGACGATCCCATCCAGCACGATCCGCCCTGCCGTCAGCGTCGCCACCACCGTCGGGACACGGTCGCCCGGCTCTATCGGCGTCGACCCGGGCAGCAGGACGCGGTCGATGACGTGGACAACACCATTGCCAGCGACGAGATCCGGTCCAGTCAGGGAGGCGCCGCCGATCGCGATGTCGCCACCGTCGACCGTCACGGTCAGGGTCGACCCGTCGAGCATCTCGAGCGCACCGGGCTCGAGCTCGTCGGAAGGGTACGCGCCGGTCACGGCGTGGTGCCGCAACAAGTCCTCGAGTCGCTCCGGATCCTGGCGGAGCTCGGCGAGCGCGTCAGCCGGGAGGACCTCGAATGCGTTGTCGGAAGGCGCGAACAGCGTGAAGGGGCCTTCACCGGCGAGCATCTCCACCAGGTCAGCTTCATCGATCAGCGACG
>DASUEW010000090.1:0-4406 GCA_036274875.1 Ilumatobacteraceae bacterium | reverse complement strand
TACCTGCCTTGGCCGTGACGGTGATGATCTTCGGGACCAGCGTGGTGGCGACGGTCTGGGCGGCCTCGCGGTCGCTCGCGTCGCGCAGATCGCGCGACCGGCGCATCTTGGCGGCCTGGGAGGAGGCGCCCGACGTGGCGGCGAGCGCGAGACCGTGCGGTAGCAGGTAGTTGCGGGCATGGCCGTCGGCAACGTCGACGATGTCGCCGCGCTTGCCGAGGCCGTCGAGGTCCGATCGCAGGATCACCTTCATCGCTCAGACCTCCTCGATGGCGTCGACTTCGTCGGCGATGCCGACATCGTCGATCGCGTCGATCACGAGATCGTCGCCGTCGACGACGCCCGCGATCGGGGTGTCGGTCGGCTCCGCGTCGGCGGCATCACGTGACCGGCGGCCACCGCCGTCACCGTCGCGCGGCGTTCGCTGACGGCTCGCCGAGGCGACTCGCCTGGCGTACGGCAACAGCCCCATCTCGCGGGCAACTTTGATCGCGTTGGCGATGTCGCGCTGCTGTTGGACGTCGTTGCCGGTGACGCGCCGGTTGCGGATCTTGGCCCGGTCGCTCATGAACCGGTTGAGCAGGTCGACGTTCTTGTAGTCGACGTAGTCGATCGATTCGAGAACGAGCGGACTCGTCTTCTTCTTGTACTTGCGAGGGTTGGCGTCCTTGACGCGAGCCCGGGGCTTCTTGGCGGCCATGGTGAGGTCCTTCTACGAACGAGACAACGGATCGGGGGTCAGAACGGCTCTTCGTCGCCGTACACGGGATCGGGTTGGCGGGCGCCACCACCGCTGCCGGCACCACCCCCGCCGCTGCCTCCGCCACCCCCGCTGCCGGCGAAGCTGCCTTCGGTGGAGGAGCGCTCGTTGCGCTCGATCTGGGCCTGTGCCCAGCGCAGGCTGGGACCGACCTCGTCGGCGACGACTTCGACGACACTGCGCTTTTCGCCCTCCTGGGTCTCCCAACTGCGCTGCTCGAGACGGCCGGTGACGATCGCCCGGCTGCCTTTGGTGAGGCTGGCGGCGACGTTCTCGCCGAGCTCGGCCCAGCAGGTGACGTTGAAGAACGACGTCTGCTCCTGCCACTCGCCGTTGACCTGATAGCGCCGGTTGACGGCGAGGCCGAAGCTGGCGATGCCGCGGCCGCCGGTGGTGTAGCGCAGTTCGGGGTCGCGGGTGAGGTTGCCGATGAGGGTGACGGTGTTCGTTGCCATGGTTGGCTCCTTCGTGGTGTGCTGCGCTCAGGCAGCGGCGCCCGTCATGCCGCGGCGTTCGGCCTCGGCGTCGGGCAGACGGATGAGCTTGTGGCGGACGATGTCGTCCGCGAGACGAAGCGAGCGCTCGAGCTCGTCGAGCGCGCCGCCGGTCGCGATGCACTCGATGACGAGGTAGTAACCCGATTCCTTCTTGTGGATCGGGTAGGCGAATTGACGCTTCCCCCACCAATCAGGCTTGCCGTGGATCGAGCCACCGGCTGCGACGATTCCGTCGGTGATCGTCTTGATCCAGGACTGCGCCTTGGGATCCTCGACGTCACGATCGATGATGACCATCAGTTCGTACGCACGCGACATGCGTGATGTTCTCCCTTCGGACTCGGCCACTCGCTGGTGGACCGGGGCCCCGCGAATCGAGAACGCGCGGGGCAGGGTGGACGTGGACTCCGGGAGTGTACCGGCAGGATGCTGCTCACACCGACGAGCTTGGCAAGGGGGTGTGACGGTCCCCCGCGGCCGTGGCAGGCGACGCCGCAGCCGGTTCGGTCGGCGATCCGCGCTTCGGTTCACGGTCAAGGTTCACGGTCAAGGAGGTGTCGTGCTCGAACACCCCTCGGCGAGGAGCTCCAGGGTCGATCCGGCGCCGATCGCGAGCTCGGGCAGACCGCCCGCTGGCACCTCGACCGCGACGACGAAGTCGCCCGGTGTCGGATACGACGGGCACGGCTCGCCGGCACATGGTTCCATGTCGAACGCCGTGAGACGGCCGCCGTCGGCGCCGAAGAACGCGATCGACAGCGGCATCACGGTGTTGCGCATCGTGAAGCTCGTCGTGTGCGGGCTGTCGTATCGGAACGCCATGCCGTCGAGCCCCCCGAGGTCCGTCACCTGCATGAGCCCGCGGGCCCGGGTGGCCGCGTCGTCGGCAAGCCAGAGGCACAGCTCGCACACCTCGCCGTCCGCAGCGGACACCCGAGCGGCGATCGTGCCGAACCCTTCTGGCACGACATTTGGCACGTCAGTCGGCACGTCGCCCGACGACACCGGGCCTGACGACACCGGGGCCGGCGACACCGGGGCCGGCGAGACCGCGGTTGTGGCGCTTGTCGCTTCGGTCGGCAACGCCACGCGGTCGGAAGGATCCGTCGCGACGCCGTTGGTCGTGCTGTCGCCGCACCCCGCTGCGACGAGCATCAGGAGCGCGGCCCACGAGCGCGACATGAGCGCGACGCTACGCGAGTACGTCGGCGCGCCAGGCGCGGCGGGACCGCTGCGGCATATCGTCGGGCGCGTGATGTGTGAGAGCTGCGGTTGCGCCGACGACGCGCTCCACGACGTCCATCGGATGTACGTGACGCCGGCCGACTGGGACACCGACGGGTCCGAGGTCACGATGCCCGGAATCGAGCGATGGTGCTTCGCCTGCTGCACGATGTACCCACACGCTCCCGCGGGTCCCCCCGGGCCGGTTCGTTCGTGAGCTGACAGACATGACCGGCCGGGGTTGGTGGCCCGGCGCCGACGTGGTGTCCGGCGTCCTCGTCCGGTGCGCCGACACGACGCCGCTGCGCCTACGTTGACCGTTCGACGAGGCCGCGTCCCCGGGCGGTCCGATCCGACACAGGAGGCACCATGTCAGCACTGGCAGATGATCATCGGCTTCGCTTCGGGATCTTCATGGCGCCGTTCCACCCGGCCGGCGAGAACCCGACCTTGGCGCTCCAACGCGACCTCGAGCTGATCGAACACCTCGACGCGCTCGGTTGGGACGAGGCCTGGATCGGCGAGCACCACTCGGCCGGGACCGAGATCATCGCCTCGCCGGAGATCTTCATCGCCGCCGCCGCCGAGCGCACCAAGCACATCAAACTCGGTACCGGCGTGATCAGCGTCGCCTACCACAACCCGTACATGGTCGCCGAACGAGCGGTGCTGCTCGACCACCTCACCAGGGGGCGCTTCATGCTGGGTGTCGGCCCCGGGTCGCTCCCGACCGACGCCATCATGCTCGGGCTCGACCCGACCGAGACTCGCCCCCTCCTCGAAGAGGGACTCGATGTGATCATGAAGTTGCTCACGTCGGAGGAACCGGTGAGCAGCACGACGAAGATGTGGAACCTGACCGATGCCAGGCTCCACCTGCGCCCGTACTCGAACCCGTTGTTCGACGTCGCCGTGCCCGCCGTCGCGTCGCCCGCCGGTCCGCGCCTGGCCGGCCGGTACGGCATCGGGCTGCTGTCGATCGGCGCCACCCAGGCCGTCGGGTTCGATCTGTTGGCCCTGCACTGGGACGTGATGGAGGAGCGGGCTGCCAAGTTCGGCACCGTGGCCGATCGGGCGCAGTGGCGACTGGTCGGGATGATGCACATCGCCGAGTCGCGCGAACAGGCGTACCGCGACGTCGAGTTCGGCATGGCCGCCTGGTTCGACTACTTCCAGCACACCGCGGCGTTCCCGCAGATGGACGTGGGGAGCTCCACCGCGGTGCGAGAGATGGTCGACTTCGTCAACCAATCGGGTCTCGGTTCGATCGGCACTCCCGACGACGCGAGTGAGCAGATCGAACGCTTGCAGAAGCAGTCGGGCGGGTTCGGCTGCTACATGACGCTCGCCCACGAGTGGGCCAACCCGCTCGCCACCAAGCGCAGCTACGAGTTGATCGCCCAGCGTGTGGCCCCGCATTTCCAGGGCCAGGCGCTCTCGACGCTCGATTCGAAGGCCCGCGCCCGCGAGCAGCGCGAGCGCCTCGCTGAACGCAACATGCAGGCGGTCAACGACATGGTTGCCAAACACGAAGCGGAACTGGCCGCCGACGCCACCAAGTAGGCGTCGAGCGCGTTTTCGTCGTGGGCGTCGATCAAACTGGCTCACCGCGGGCGTCGCGCCGCGTCGGAACAAGCACAATGTCGTGATGCCCGCGATCGAGACGGCCCAGGACGAGATCGACGACGACGACGAGGCGACCCGCGACGAGATCGACGACGCCGTCGACGAGGCGCCCTCCGACGAGATCGACGACGACGAGGGATGGGAGTCGCGGCACCATGTCATGCGCGGTGTCGTGCACGGTGTCATGTACGGTGTCGCGCTCGGCGTCGTGGTCGCCGCCGCCGCCGTGCTCGCGGTCCTACTGCATCGCAACGGTCATGCCAGGGGCGACGACTTCGCGCTCTACCTCCGTCAGGCCC
>DASUEW010000089.1:0-19944 GCA_036274875.1 Ilumatobacteraceae bacterium | reverse complement strand
GACCGGACTCGACACCGTGCGCGCAGCAAGTCCAACAGTTAGATTCGACACGCCGATCCAGCCCGCTCCGCGTGCACGCACTCCAACAGTTCGACCGGACTCGACACCGTGCGCGCAGCAAGTCCAACAGTTGGATTCGGCACGCCGATCTTGCCCGCTCCGCGTGCACGCAACTCCAACAGTTCGACCGGACTCGACACCGTGCGCGCAGCAAGTACAACAGTTGGATTCGGCGCAACGCGCGCGCCGACGTCGGTCTCAGCCGCCGGCGGCCTCCACCGACGTCGGTAGCGGCGCCGGGGCGGTCGAGGCGGGGACACCGAACTCGACGTCGTCGCCGGCGGGCGCGGGCGCGAACGTCCCGCTGCTGTTGACGACGCCGAACTCGAACAGCGCCTCCACGCACGCTCGGATCTGGCCGACCGGGGGATCGGGGACGACGGCCGCGACTCCGTCGGCACCGAACGCCAGGACCGCGTCGCACACCGGCGGGATGTTGTTCACGCCGGCCAGCGACGAATCGATCCACTGCCGGCTCATGCCCCCGAAGAGGAATGGGGCGAGGGGCGTATCGATCAGGTTCGCATCGTCGGGCACCGAGCGGAGCAGGTCGACGAGCGATGCGCCCAACGTCCCGATCGGCGACACGTACCACACGCCGTCCGATTCCACGAGGGAGATGCCCGGCAACTGCACCGGTACGAGGGAACCGAACAGCACCGAGAAGACGGAACCGGCGAACAGTTCGCGGTCGCCGCACACTCGGTAGCCGCCGTCGATCGCGGTGGACTCACCCGCGGTCGACGCCGCACCGATCTCCTGCGGAAACAGTGACGCAACGCCCGGTCCGGTGAGGTCGGTGCAACCCTCGCGCCGCTCGATCCGGAGCGGTTCTGGCGGCTCCGGCTCGCTCGTCGCGAACTCGAGCGGCAGGATCGTGCCGTCCGGCATCTCGTACGTCTGGTTGGCAAGCGTGGGGCCCGGGAACTCGGTGACCAGTTCGACCTCGTCGATCGTGGCCGGGACTTGCTCACCTGCAGGGACGACCGCGTAGCGGCCGTCGCTCGCGTAGACGATGGTCGGAAGCGTCGGGTCGGCCACGAGTCCGGAGTCCAACGTCGACGGTACTGTGCCTTCCACGACGAACGAGACAGGAGTCAGCGTGGGGCGATCGCCACTCCCAGACGTCTCGAACTCGACGCCGCTGATCGACAGCGTCAGGCCTTCGGCCCGGGCCTGTTCGATGGCCGCGGTCGCGTCAGGGACGAACAGCGGGGCGTAGCGCACCAACGCGTCGCCCTCGCCGGGGGCCATCATCGCGATCGCACCTTCGAGGTCGAGCGCAGCGAGCCGTTCGTAGAGCGCCAGCGCGGCCGCTTCGGGAGAATCGTGGCCGACGCGCTCGATCGCGGTGTGCGGCGGGAAATCAGCGCCGGCAGCGAGCCTGGCATATTCGGCCACCGTGAAGCCGAGGCTCACGTACCAGCGGCCGTCGCGAGCGACGGTGGCCAGCATCACGCCGGGATCGGTGCCCGACAACGCTTCGGACGACCGGCTGGCCACAAGGTCGTCGCCAACCACCTCGCGGATGACCGAACCGAGCGGGAACGACGCCGGATCGAACGAGACGTCGAACGAGCCGCCGGTCGCAGTGACGACCGCGAGGTCGGCGTCAAGGTGTTCCGTCCTCAGTGTCAGACCGGGAATCGTGACGTCGATGCCCGCGACCGCGTCGAGCGCGAACGACTCGTCGAGGATCCCGATCCGCTCGACCTCGCTCGTCGCGTCTTCGACGACGGCACGCAACGCGTCGAGCTCCTCGGGTAGCGCGACGTCGATCATCCCGAGCACGTCCTCGCGTTCGAGCGCGTCGGCGAACGCCTGCACCGCCTCCTCCGGAGAGTCCGCGCCGCCGGGGTTGCCGGCGCCCTGGAACGCCAGGGTCGAGATCCCGACGCCACCGGCGATCACTGCGATCGTGGCGCCGATGCCTGCGGCCCGCCGGCGGCGGTTCGGCACGTCGGCGGTCGACGCCGAGACGACGATCTCGTCGGGATATCGGACGGCGACTGGTGCGTGGTCGGCGAGCTCGTTGAGGCGGCGCCGTAGCAGCGTCTCGATCTCGACGTCGTCCTGGTCGATCGAGCGGTTCACTTGATCACCTCACGGAGTTGGGCCAAGCCACGTTTCACGTGGCTGCGAACGGTCGCCCGACGGCATTTCAGGATGTCGGCGATCTCGACGTCGTCGAGATCGCACAGGTAGCGCAACACGATCGCGGTGCGCTGCCGGATGGGGAGCGCGGCGAGCGCGTCGCGCAGCTCCGCCAAACCGACGTCGAGCTCTACATCACGGCCGGGCTCTGCACGCGGCGCCCGGATCGTACGGCGGTGCAGCGACCGGCATTGGTTCACCACCGCGACCCTGAGGTAGGGGACGGGGTCGTCGAGCGTCGCTATGCGGCGGCCCACCTTGGCGAACACGTCCTGCACGACGTCCTCGGCGGCGGGACCTGAGCCGGTGAGCACGAACGCGACCCGTAGGAGCTGTCGGTACGCCGTCGCGTACACGGCCGCCGAGCCGGTCCAATCGCTTGCCGGCGAGGGTGCACTGGCGCCGGTCACGGTGATGTCCATTACCTATCTCACGCCTGGGTGGCGCGATCTGTTGCAGTCCTATCATCGAGATCTCGTCCGGTCACCCGAACCAGGACGAACGCAAGCGACAGCCAGACGACGAGGGGTTCGACGATGACGCTAACGGTGCAAGCACAGAAACCGATGCACGGTGCTCATCGCCTTGCCCACGACGGTGCGGTCGACGCCGACGGTCACATCCTCGAACCGCCCGATCTGTGGGAGACGTACATCGATCCGCAATACCGCGATCGGGCGCTGCGGATCGTCCTCGACGAGAACGGGCTCGAGGAGCTCCTCATCGACGGCAAGCGGTCGACGATGGCCCGCAAGGGATTCCCTTCGACGCTCGGCGCGATGGGCGACCCCGACCTGCGGGCCATGCAGTTCGATCCGGAGCGCACGTACCTGCGCGAGTCGCCGTACGGCGCGATGGACCCGAACGAGCGGCTGGCGCTGCTCGACGCCGAGAACATCGACATCGCCATCCTCTACACAACGGTGGGCCTGCTGTGGGAGGCCGAGCTCGAGGATCCGGAGCTCTCGCAGGCGTACACCCGCGCCTACAACCGTTGGATCTGCGAGTTCTGCGCCGACTCGCCGCGCCTGGTGCCGACCGCTCACCTGTCGCTCAGCGATCCGGTGGCCGCGGCGAAGGAGCTCGAGCGTGCTGTCGGCGAGGGCGCCAAGGGCGCCTACGTGGCCCCGTTCACCCACGCCGGCCGCCCGCTCGGCCATCCGGACAACAACCCGGTGTTCGCGGCTGCGCAGGATCTCGGCGTGCCGTTCGCGATCCACCCGACGTTCGAGCCGCAGTGGACCAAGGGCACGCGCATGGGCTCGTGGGAGAACGTCAAGCAGCTCCGCCTGCTCGCGTCGGTGCAGGCATCCGACGGCGTCCGCCACCAGTTCACGACGTTGTTCGACTACGGCGTGTTCGACCAGTTCCCGCGTCTCAAGGTGCTCGTGCTGGAATCGGGCGGCGGCTGGATCGGCTACTGGCTCGACCGCATCGACGCCGTCTACGGCCATACGTTCATCGGGCAACGAGTGCCGCTCGACCACAAGCCGAGCGACTACTTCCGCGAGCGGGTCTGGATCAGTTGCGACCCCGACGAGCGCACGATCCCGGCCCTGGCCGCGCGGTTCGGAGTCGAGCGGTTCATGTGGGCGTCGGACTTCCCACACGCCGACCACACGCCGGAGTACGTCGACGACCTCGACGAGCTCGCCAGTGCGTTCACCGAGAGCGATCGGACCAAGTTCCTCGGCGACAACGCCCGTCAGCTGTTCGGGCTCCCGCCCGGACGCCCGTGAGACACCCGACCCGTGACCGTGACGATCGAAGCCCGGTGATCATCGCTACATTGTGATCGGGCCATGGGACTGTTCAAGCGCCGCAGCGGAGAGCCGGGTGAACTGGAACGCCTCCGTACCGGTCTCGCCGAGCTCCGTGAGCGACTCGACGAATCCGACGCCGCCAAGGCCGAGCTCGGGTCCAAGATCCGCTCACTGACCGATCGGCTCGCGACGCCGATCACGGCGCCACCACACCCACCACCGACCCCAGCCGCCGCGGCGCCGACGGTCGACCCCGCCGAGCTGGAGGCCGTGAGGACCCAGGTCGCGCGACTCACCGTTCGCCTCGAAGCACTCGACCGTCGGATCACGACCGTCTCGACCGAGCTCGCCAACCAACTCGGCGAGCTCAGCGACGACATCGACACGCTCGGCAAGCGGTCCGAGGCGGAAGCGATCGACGAGGCGACACTCGTCGAGCTTCGCGACGCCCAGACGCGCCTGGCCAGCGAACAGGCCCGCTACCAGATCGCGTTCCGCCAAGACCTCGCCGAGATCGCCGAACGCTGGAGAAGAGGCTAGACGTGAGTCGTGGCAGGACCCATGGTGCTGGGTTGGTCCAGTGGCGCAACGTGCCCAGTGGCCGAACTCGTCGTTCAGAACACCCGGTTCGGGAGCCGGCGGCGCCAGCCGCTTCGGCTCCCGCATCGAGAAGCGGTTAGTTCTCCAGTAGTTCCAGGGCGCGGGCGGTCAGGTCGCGGATCTCTTCGATTCGGTCCTGGTAGGCGCCGAGGTCGCCATTCGAGCGGAGCTCGGCCTCGGCCTCGGTGAACAACGCTTCGGCTTCGGCGAGAAGATCGGCTGCCGTGGCGCTGTCGTCGAGAGCGGGCCGATCGGGTTCGGGTTCGCCACCGTCGTCGGGCGCCGTGTCGTCGGGCGCGGTGTCGTCGGAAGTGTCCTCGCCTGCAGGGTCGGGCACGCGGTCGCCGACATCCGCGTCGAAGCCGGGGAACAGTTCCGCGAACGCCTCGCTCAGGGTCCGTGCGTGTACCGCCTCCTCGTTGTAGGACACGATCACGAAGCGGTACTCGGACACGACCTGGGTCTGGCCCCCCTGCTGCTGCTCCACCTGGATGTAGAACGGGCGGACGTACACGAGCCCGTCGCTGATGGTCA
This sequence comes from Ilumatobacteraceae bacterium, assembly GCA_036274875.1. Taxonomy (GTDB): domain Bacteria; phylum Actinomycetota; class Acidimicrobiia; order Acidimicrobiales; family Ilumatobacteraceae; genus JALOLG01. Next base: position 14,833 of record DASUEW010000089.1, on the reverse strand, counting down.
CCAGCTGCATGTCGCCGAAACGGACTCGCGTTCTACTCTCCTCGTTGTTCTGCAGCGATATCTCGCGGCTGATGTCTTGTTCGGACTCCGCCTGCGTCGCCGCCCGGAGGGGCCCTTCCGGAAGGTCGCCCTCCACGACGTACGCGGTGAGCCGTCCGTAGGTCGCCGGGTCGCTCGACGCCGTCATGAAGGCCCGCAGCTCGGTTCGCAGGTCGTTGACCGAGAACGGGACGAAAGGCCGCAGCAGCACGAACTCGTTCTCGAGGGTGACGCGGTTGCGGAAGAGCGTGTAGTACGGCACGAACCGAGCGGCCTGCGATTCGGTCGCGAACTCGGTCGCCGCGGTGTCGTCCTCGAGGCCGGCCGGCGCCGCCGTCGGGGTGTCGCGCGGCGCGGTGGTCGGTGCCTGTGCCACCGACCACGCGCCCTCGCGCTGGAAGAAGTTCTCGGGCGCCAGCTGGTACTTCGAGTACAGGTCGGTCTGCACTCGGAACAGGTCCTCGGGATACCGCAAATGGGCGCGAAGCTCCGCCGGCATCTCGCTGATCGGGATGAAGAGGTCCGGAAACGCTCCGCGCCACGCCTGCAGGATCGGATCAGGGTCATCGACCGCGTAGAACGTGACGGAACCGTCATACGCGTCGACGGTGGCCTTCACACTGTTGCGGACGTAGTTCGCGTCGCGGGGAATCCCGGCGTCGGTGGTGAGCTCGACGTTGCCGATGCGCTGGGCGTAGGGGAACCTGCTGGTGCTCGTGTAGCCGTCGAGGACCCAGGTGACCGCGCCGTCGACGACCACCGGATACGGGTCGCCGTCGAACGACAGGAACGGTGCGAGCTTGGCGACCCGGTCGCGGACGTCGCGGACCCACAGCATCTGCGAGTCGGCGTTGATCGCGCCGGATCCGACGACGTTGTAGTCGAGAAAGGCCAGGGCGAACGCGGCCCGGCGGGCGAACGACGACATCCGCACGCCACGCGTGCCCCCGTAGACGTCGTCGTCGCCGCATCCACGCTCGGCTTCGTCGGTGCGGGCGATGGCATAGCTCGTCATGCTCGGGCTGAAGTACAGCTCGGGCCGGGTGAGCTCGATGTCCTGGTAGTCGGGGCGGTCCGAGCTCGTCACCCTGCTCACGGGCGCCATCACGAGGCCACACCCGCGGGTGTTCACGAGGTGCTTTCCCTGCCAGCTCTGGTTGGCGCTCCCGGCGAGGTCGAGCTCGCGCGCCGCGACGAGCACTTGCTCGACCTGCTCGTCGAGCACGTATCGGTCGACGTCGAGATCCACGATGGCCAGCCCGGCGATCTGCCCTTCGTCGACGCGGAACCGTGACTGCATCTCGATCGGGTTCAGCAGCCGGACGTCGTGCAACGGCGCGAGGTCGGACTCGACCTCGGCAGCGGTGAGGGTGCCGAACGTGATCGGCTCGGGGTTGACGTCGCCGAGTCCCATCGCCTGGCGGGTCGCGATCACGTTGCGCTCGATGTACGGCGCCTCGCGATCGGCCTGGTTGGGCCGCACCACCAGCGACTGCACGAGGGCCGGGTAGATGAGCCCACCGATCAACAACACCACGAGCCACAGCGCGGACGCGACCAGGGGCAGCCGCCAACGGTTGGTACGGATGGTCGACAGGAACAGACCGGCGGTCAGCAAGGCGATGAGGACCAGCAGCATCAGCGCTGGGAGCTGCGCTTTGACCACGGCGTAGGTCGCTCCCTGCACGAAGCCACGGCGTTCGTTCGTGAGCTGGTAGCGGGTCAGCCAGTAGTCGGCAGCCTTCAATGCCGCGATGACTGCGAGCAGCACCGCGAGGTGGGCCTTCGTCGCGGCCCGCACGCTCGGGGTCGACGACGCGAACAGCACCCCACCGTTCAGCAGGTGTGCGGCCAGCGTGAGCAGTAGTACGACCACCATCGCCGCGAACAGCCAGTCGATCGCGAACGCGATGAACGGCAGTTCGAACACGTAGAAACCGACGTCGGCGTCGAATTGCGCGTCCTTGATGCCGAACGAGGTGCTGTTTCGGAACAGCATCCAGTCCTGCCAGTGACCAGCGGCAGGGAGTGCGAGGAACAGGGCGAGCACGCCTGCGGTGCCGTAGCGCACGAGACGGAGACGATGCCCGAACAACTCGTGAAAGCGCTCGACGTACGGATGCACGTTCGCCGGGAACGTCCTCGGCGCGGTCCGGTCGGCGACGTACAGGTTGATGCCGGCGAGCGCCAAGAACACGACGAGGAACGCCAGGAACAGCGTGACCTTCGTCCACAGCACACCCCAGAAGACGTCGCTGCGTCCGAGGGAGTCATGCCACAGGTAGTCGACGTAGAACCTGGCGAGCGCCCTCCCGAACACGATCAGGCCGAACAGCAAGACGGCGACGACGATCAGGACGATGCGTCCGCTGACCCGGCCGAACGCGCGACGACGGGGAAGATCGGTGGGACGCCGCATCGGCGGCGAGGCTACTTCGGCGCGGGGACGAGTAGGCAGCGGCAACCCGCGTGCGCCGGTGCCAACGTGTGCCCGGTGGGGTACGCGTCGCCCACGTCGACCGGTCCGGCGAGCGCGTTGTCCTCGGCGTCAGGGCACGCCGGACCGTGCGGATCGACCATCCAGCACAACCGCGTGCCCGGGGCGGCCGCGGCGAGCGCGCCCGACCCGTAGGCGAGCCGGAACACGTCGTCGAGCTGGTCGTCGATGTGCTGTGTCTTCCATTCGCGGTAGACGGCGCGGACACGCTTCGTGATGTCGTCGTTGTCACCGGCACCATCGGTGACCGATCGGCTGAGGCGCTCGCGCAGCGGCCCGACGAGATCAGCGGCGATCGCGGAACGCACCGGGTCGAGGGCGGACGACTTGCCGATCGACTTGCGCAGCGCGGCCGACGATCCGTCTCCCGTGGTGCCGGCGCCAGCCACCGCCGCGGCGTGGAGCTCGTCGCCGATGGCATCGGCATAGCGGTCGATGTGGTCGCTGTCCGGCGGAAGGATGGCTGACAGGTCGGTGACCGCCGCCGTCTTGCGCAAGGCGTCGAGCACATCGTTCTGCTCGTCGGCGAGCACCCGCTTCAGCTTGCGGGCACTGGCGACGATCAGCGGCACGAGCGCGGCGTCACGACGGTCGAAGATCGACTCCGCACTGGCATCGGCATCGGCATCGGCATCGACGCGACCCGTGTCGCCGTCAGTGTCGCGGTCGCGATCGTCGCCGGCGCCATCACTGTCGACGGAGCCCGCCCGAAGTCGGGCGAACAACGCGCCCGTGTCGACATGGATCTCGGACTCCGGCTTGCCCGGGAACAGCTCGACCACGTTCTCCGACCCCTCGGGGCTGGCCTCGTCCGGCGTCGCGGGCTGGAGGTCAGCCGCGCGATCGATCGCGACATCGGTGGCCACATCGGCCTCCGAGTCGCCCGCGGTGGCGGTCTCGCGGTCGACGTCGTCGCCCACGTGTTCGGACGCTGCCTCCCACTCGGTCTCGACACCGGCGTCGGTGTCGGCGTCGTCGGCGACCTCGGCGTCGCGTCCGTCCACGTCCGCGACGTCGGCGGCGGCCGTCGCCGGGTCGGCGTTCGCGGCCAGCGAGCGGGCAGGCACCATCATCGGCACGGGGCCGGTGGTCGGTGAGAGGTCGACGTACTCGTCGGGCTCGCCGAGCGGCGTCAGCTCGGAAACCACATCGACGGCGACCAATCGCGCCCGTTCGAACACCTGCAACAGACGGTCACGTCCGAGGATCAGCTGCTCGATCTGCTGGCGGGCCATCTCGCGCCGACGGGTCAGCTCGGACAACACGCGCTCGCGGTAGGCGCGTGCTTCGTTGACCATCTCACGGCCCGGTTGCTTGGCGAGGGAGACCTCGGCATCGGCATCGGCGGCCGCGTCGGTGCGCTTGCGCGACGCATCGATCTCGGCCTGCTCGCGCGTGCGGTTGGCGTCTTCAGTGGCCTCGCGCAGGATGCGCGCCACACCCTCCTCGGCGCGGATCTTGATCTGCGATGCGCTCTCACGCGCGGTCTGCAGGACATGCAGCGTCTCCTCGCCGAGCAAGCGCGCAACCGTGTCGTCGTCGAGTCCGTCCGTGCCGTCGAACGCGCGCGACTGTGCGGTGCGGAGCTCGCGCTCGAGATGGAGCTCCCGGTCCTGCAGTCGTCGGAGCTCGGCGGCGACGCTTCGCAACAGCTCGCGAACCTCGTCCGGGTCGTAGCCGCGACGGGCGGTGGAGAACTTCGCCTCGGCGACGGACGCGGGCGACGTCGGGTCGGGTCGCGAGATCGAGACGGCCATGACCCCAGCGTAGGCACTCAGGGCTGTTCGTTGGTGGCAATCGGGACCGCGTCGATCGGCGACCCACCGAGCGACTCGAGCGCCGCCAGGGCCTCGTCGACCGTGGCGACCGGCACGATGCGCAGCCCTTCACCGCCGGCACGCCGCGCTCGTTCGATGTCCTCTTCGCCCTGTGCAGCCGGCACGATGAACACATCGACACCGGCCTGGGCGACGGCCGAGGCCTTCTGGCGCAGACCGCCGATCGCACCGACCGATCCGTCGAGCTCGATCGTCCCGGTGACGGCGATGTTCTGGCCGCCCGTGAGCTCGCCTGGCGTCAGCTCGTCGATCAGGGTCAGCGTGAAGGCCAGCCCGGCGGAGGGGCCACCGATCCGACCGGTGTCGATGTCGAGCTCGAACGGCAGCTCGACTCGTTGCGTGTCGAACGGGAGGAAGCCCACGATCGTCCGTTCCGGCTCGTCCGGCGCCGACGTCAGTTCGACGGTGACAGTGAGCTCGCCGACCTCGGGCCGCTCGAGCCGGATCTCGACGAGATCTCCGGGTTCCTTGTCCTCGAGTGCTGCCGACAGGTCCTGCACGTTGCTCAACGGCGCACCATCGACCTCGAGCAACCGATCACCCGGATCGAGCACCTCGTCGGAAGGACTCGACTCGATGCACTCCGTGCCCTCGTCGTTGGCGACGAGGCACACCATCTCGCTGATCAGCACGTCGCCGGGCACGATCGTCACGTCGTAGCCGACGGCCTTCAACGCCACGTACTGCGCCACCTGCTCCGAGGTCCGCATCGACTCGAGCCCGAACGCACGGCGCTGTTGCGGGGTCTGGAAGCCGAACTTCTCCTCCTCGGTGAGGAACTCGACGGCCGGCTCGTCGCGACCGATGAGCCACGACAGGATCGTCTGCGAGGGCTCGGTGACGGTCACGAAGTAGAAGTTGCCCGACGGTGGGTATTGCTCGGCGAGACCCTCGAGCTCGCCGAACGTCACCCGGTCGTCGACTGGTTGGGCCGACGACGGCACCCGTGCGTACGGCGTCGGCTGGATCTCGTCGATGCGCTCGTTCAGCTCGTCGGCCACGAGCTCGGCCGGCAGCAGACCCGCCACACCCACGGCCGTGCAGCTGGCGAACGCCACGGCCACCATCGGGATCGACCACCAACGGTGTCGTGACGCCGGTAGCCGCACGCGGGCGCGCGGGTCAGGCGTTACGGGCACCGCTATCGTCTGCTCCTGCGTGTCGGTCACTCTTGCGCTCTCGGTCGACGGGCTCACCGCCCAAGCAGCATGGATCGCCGGCCTCGCCGTCGGTGCCCTCGTCCTCGCTGGGTGGCGTAAGCCTGCCAGAGCGAAGGCCCGACAACCACGCGGTCCGTGGGTGCGCGAACGCCGGCCGATCCTCGTCGACCACGAACCGGCCCCGCTCTACCGCCGCCCCGGACCCGTGCGCAGGGTGTTCGCCGCGCTGGCGACCGGCGGGCTCGCCATCGTCACGGGTGCCATCGCCGCGACCGTCGTGTCGTTCGGGGTGGCCTGGACGGTCGTCCGGCTGACGAGCCTTCTCAAACGGTGACGGCGAGCGGTGCCGATCCAACAGGTGACGTACAAACGGTGCCGATCGAAAAGGTGATCGTCCGGCGATGACCGGGCCGAGCCGGCGCGAGGTGGTCATTGCCGGGCACTCGTCGGATCCCGCCACGGCCACCGCCGGCCTGACCAGCCCGGAGGCCACCGTGCGTCTCGCGGCGCTCGGCGCCCTCGATCGACTCGGACGTCTGACCGCGTCCGACCTGGAGACGGCGGCGGTCGACCCGGCCGCGAGCGTCCGACGCCGCGCCGCCGAACTGGCGGCCTCGCATCACGATGTCGAACTCCTTCCATTTCTCGCTGACGGCGACGTGACGGTGGTCGAGGTCGCCGCCTGGTCGTGCGGCGAGCGCCAGGTGGTGAGCGACGTGGTCCTCGACCGGCTGATCGAGTTGACGACACGTTCGCCCGAGCCGCTGGTCCGCGAATCGTGTGCCGCCGCGCTGGGCGCGATCGGCGACGCCCGCGGACTCCCGGCGATCCTCGCCGCGTGCGACGACAAGCCCGCCGTACGACGACGCGCCGTGCTCGCCCTCGCTCCATTCGACGGCGACGATGTTCGAGCCGCCGTCGAGCGCGCCCTCGACGATCGCGACTGGCAGGTGCGCCAAGCGGCCGAGGACCTCTGGCGGGCATGGAGCGAATGACACGCGTCGGCGGCCGCGCCTACTCGAGGACGTAGCGGTAGACGTTCGTGTCGTACCGCTCGAAACCGATGCCCTTGTACAAACGGTTGGCGGCCTCGCGGCTGGAACGGCTCGTGAGGGTGACGTTCTTCGCGCCCCGCCGGCGGGCCTCATCGAGGGCGGCCCGGCTGAGCGCCTCGCCGATGCCGCTGCCCCGTGCCGCACCGTCGACGACGACATCTTCGATCCACGCCTTGAGCCCGGTCGGGATGCGGTAGAACGCGAGCGTCAGGCTGCCGACCACGCGGCCGTCGAGCCGCGCCACGAACAAGACCGAGTCGGCGGCGCTGACGATCTCGGCCAGTTCGTCGGCGGTCGGGGGTTTTGACGACGTCGTCAGCTGCGGGATGAGTCGGGCGAACGCCTCGACGAGATCGTCGGTCACGCTGTCGGCAGGACGGATCACGACGCTCACGAGTCGTTGACGCTACCGGCCACGTGCGTAGCGTGCGGTCAATGGCGAGCGGTTCCGACCTGTCACAAAGAGCACGGCGCCTCGCCTCGGTACTCGAGCCCGTGATCGGACAGGTGTACTTCTCGCCGGAGTGCCACGCCAACTACGCGACGCTCGGTTTCGATCCGAGCCCGGGATCAGCGGGTGGCGTCGCCCTCCCCGACGGACCGGCCTACTTCACGAGCCGCGGAAGCGTGATGGGACAGGTCGCCGGCGACGTCGTCGCCGCCGCGTTCGCTGTCTTCAACCCGGCGGTCGTCGTGCCCCTCGTCGAGCTCGGTTGGCAGCGCACAGACGCGCCGACCATCTGCCAGGCCCGCACCGACGGCGCGGTCGCGCAGCTGCGCCGGATCCTCGGCGACGATCCTGCCGGTCTCGAACGCGCCGTCGACCTGTTGCGTCGAGCCACCGAACCGTTGCGCCCTGAGGGTCGCCCGTTGTACGCGGGCGTTCGCTCCCTCGGTGTCCCCGCCGAGCCGCTCGCCGCGATGTGGCGTCTGGGCGACCAGCTCCGCGAGTACCGCGGTGACTCGCACACGATGGCGTGGAGCGTGGCCGGATTCGACGCCACCGAGATCGGTCTGCTGACCGAGCTCTACTGGGGACTGTCGATGCGCACCTACGCACGCACGAGAGCATGGAGCGAGGCGGACTTCGACGCCGCGGCCCACAGGCTCCGCTCTCGCGGACTGGTCGAGGGCGACACGTTCACCGCGACCGGGCGCGAAGCTCGCGAGGCGATCGAGGTCGCGACCGACGAGCAGATGCGGCCGGCCCTCGACTCTCTCGGTGACGACGTCGAGGAGCTGTGCTCGATCCTCGAACCGTGGGGCGCGGCGATTCGGACCGGCGGCGGCTACCTCGCCAGCGGTCCACACGATCTGGGAGGGCGCAGATGATCATCACCGATCTCGACCGGGTCTCGATCGACGCCTTCGGGGACGCGACCGGATGGGACCCGAAGCCGCAGGGCCTGTGCCGGGGCGACGTGTGCGTACCGGCTCCCGGCGCCTGCCGCGACGACGGCACGATCGACGTCGCGCTCGCCGCCGAGCGGCTCGGGATGCCGCTCGTCCACGATGCCGATGCCGGTGTCTGGGCCCTCGGTCCGGGCACGACCAGCGGCCGCGTCCTCAGCAGCGCGATCGCCCCCGATCCGACGCTGCTGGACCGTCACGGCGAACCGTTCCGTCTGTCGTCGCTGCACGGACGCAAGGTGCTGCTGGTCGCATGGGCCAGCTATTGAGGCTGCCGCACGAGTCTGCCCGGGTGGCAGGCACTGCACTCTGAGCTCGAACCGCGAGGTCTGACCGTGGTGACGGTCGCTCTCGACATGTTCCCCGAGCATGCACATCGCTGGATCGACGCGGCCGCGCCGACCCACCCGAGCCTCATCGACACGCGGCACGCGACGGGCGAGCTGTTCGGCTTCGTCAACATCCCGATGGCGACGTGGATCGACGAGGACGGCACGATCGTGCGCAACGCCGAGTCGGCCTCGATCGAGCGGAGCCCGTTGCGCGACATCGAGATCCCCGCCGACCTCCCCGAACGGATGACCACGATGCTCTCGGAGGTCAAGGCGATCCCCGATCATTCGGCCGAGTACCGGGCGGCGATCATGGATTGGGTCGAGCACGGCGCCGCGTCGCGGTTCGCGCTCACGCCCGACGAGGTCGTCGCCCGATCGCAACCGCGCGGCGCCGATCAGGCGCGGGCAACCGCCTGCTTCGAGCTCGGCCAGCACCTCGAACGGACCGGTCGTCGTGAGGCGGCACGTTCGTGGTGGCGCACCGCGCATGATCTCGATCGCTCGAACTGGACGTACAAGCGCCAGGCTTGGACGCTCGAGACGACACCGGAGGGCGCCGACGCCAACGACCTGGTGCAGGAGGCGGGCGACGTGTACGGCACGAGCTGGATCGACGACGTGCTGGCCCTCGGTGGTGGCGCCCACTACGTCGTCGAACCCCAGTTCTGACGCGACCGACCATGCGGCCGCCGACCCGGATGACGACAAGGCCGGCGGCCAGGCTCACGGCACGGCTGACGGCACGGCTGGCGGCACGCCGCACGGCACACCGGTAGGGTTGGCACCGACATGGAGCACATCCGGTGGCTCGCTGAACCGACGCTCAGGAACCCGGTGGTCGTGGCCGCGTTCACCGGGTGGAACGACGCGGGCGACGCCGCGTCCACGGCGTTGCGCACGCTCGTCGAGTCGAGCTCGGCGACCGCCGTCGCCGAGATCGATCCCGATCCGTACACCGATTTCGCGACGGTGCGGCCGCACGTGCGGCTCAATGCGCAGCGCCAACGCGAGATCGTGTGGCCGACGGTCGGGGTGTGGTCGGCGTCGCTGCCCGGCACTGACGTGATCCTCGTCCTGGGGCCCGAGCCGGCGCTCCGCTGGCGATCGTTCTGCCAGCAGATCACCGGTCTCGCGGCGCACCTCGGAGCACCGATGGCCATCACGCTCGGCGCGCTCCTCGCCGACGTGCCGCACAGCAGGCCGGTGCACTTGATCGGCACCGCCACCGACAGTGCGTTGATGGAGCGCTTCGAGCTCGAGCGCTCCCGCTACGAGGGGCCAACGGGGATCGTCGGCGTGTTGCAGGCGGCGTTCACCCAGGCCGACATCCCCGCCGCGTCGCTCTGGGCCGCGGTGCCCGGCTACGCCGCGCAACTGCCGTCACCGAAGGCGGCGATGGCGTTGGTCGAGCGTGCATGTTCGATGATGGGCACTCCGGCTCCGGTCTCGGTGCTGGCCGAACAGGCAGCCGAGTACGACGCGCGAATCGCGTCGCTCGTCGCTGACGACGACGACCTCGCGACGTACGTGTCGCGCCTCGAGTCGATGCTCGACGAACCCGACCTCGATCCGGCGGACATCAGCGGCACCGACGAGCTGGGGAGCGCGGTCGAGGATCACTTCGGTCTCGACACCGATCAGCCCGGTGACAGCTTCGACGTGTCCGATCCGAGCGAGTTGGTGCAAGAGGTCGAACAGTTCCTGCGCGACCGCGACGAGGGCTGACGAGTCCGAGTCAGCCGGCGCGCCACATCGGCGCGCGAACCGGGTCGAAGTTGGTGGGGAACTCTTCGCCATCGATCGCGGCGAACGCCATCGGCCCCCACCACTGGGCGCCCGCGGTGGCTGCCGGAAGCGAATCGCGACCGAACCAGCCGACATCCGCGGTCTCGAGCGGATGGCCGACGAGGTCGCCGCCGATCGCGGTGCAGTGGAACACGAGCATGTACATCGCGAAGCGCGAGAACCCCATCCGCTGGCCGTCGATCACCGACAGCACGCGCTGGGGTTCGCACAAGATGCCGGTCTCCTCGGCGACCTCTTTCACGGCCACCTCAGCCGGCGAGTAGCCGACGTCGGCCCATCCGGTCGGGTACAGCCAGATCCCCGAATCAGCACGCTGGACCAGCAGCAACTCGCCGCGATCGTTGCCGACGATGGCGCCGATGGCCACCTTGGGTGTGACGTAACCAGGCACCCCCTCACCGATGCTCTCGAGCCATTCCTGCACGAAGTGATCGGTCTCGCGCTCGAACGCGGCGTCGTCCTCGAGCTCGATCGCGGCCGCCTTGATGTCGCCCGCGACGTGGAGCACCTCCTCGAAGCGCTCCTTCTCGTACAGGTTCTGGGTGAACCCCAAGCCGGTGCGTGCGATCGCTGCCAGTGTCTCACTCCATCGCGCGAGATCGCGTGCGTCAAGGTCGCGAGCGGCCACGCCGGTCAACCTATCGTCCGGCCCCATCTCACGTGACGGCCTGGAGCACGGCGCGCTTGATCTCGGCGCGGTGGAACTCGTCGGTGACCAGCTCACCCGACCACGTGCGCACGTAGAACGTGTCGACGACCTCCATGCCCAAGGTCTGGACGGTCGCGTGGCGGATGTCGAGCCCGAGCTCGGCGAGCGCCTTGGTGATGCGGTGGAGGATGCCGATCTTGCTGGTAGCGCGGACCTCCAGCACCGACGCGTTGCTCGACGCGCCGTCGTGGAACACCACGCTGGGAGGTCCGGGTTGTTGCGCCTGCGTCGCCCGCCGCCGCCGATACGTGCGAGCCCGCTCGGCGAGGCGGGCCTCGATCGCCAGCTCACCGGCGAGGGCCCGCCGCAGGTCGGCGCGCACCGACTCCCAATCGAAGTTCTCGTGCGGCACGTCGACACGGAACTGCGAAGCGGCCATGCCGAGCCTCCCCAGCTGCGGCTCGTCCGAATGCGCCTGGGCGCTGAGCACGTCGAGGCCGTGCAGTGCCAACACACCGGCGACACGACTGAACGACCCGGGTACGTCGGAGGTGACGACCGTGACGCGATCGTCGTCGACCCGCACGTCGGTCTCGGCTCTGGCCATCAGCGCCAGCGTGTCGGCATCGGGGAACAGCCGCCACGTCAACTCTCGGACGTCGCCTCCGCCCAGCACGTGGCGGACGCGGGTCACGAGGTCGTCGACAAGGCCTTCTTTCCACGACCCCCACGCCGACGGGCCGGTTGCCTTCGAGTCCGCTTCGGTGAGGGCGTGGAGCAGATCGAGAACCTCGACGGATCCGACGCTCTCGGCGACGTGCGAGAGCGTGGCGCTGTCGGTGAGATCGCGCCGCACGGCGACGTCGGGGAGCAGGAGGTGATGCTCGACCAGCGCGATCAACACGTCGGTGTCGGCGAGCCCGAGGCCGAGCCGGTGACCGAGGCCGCGGACGACTTCCATGCCAGCCTCGGTGTGATCGCCCTGGTAGCCCTTGCCGATGTCGTGGAACAGCGCGCCGAGCACGAGGAGATCCGGTCGCGCGACCCGGTCGACGAGCTCGGCGGCGTTGGCGGCCGCCTCCCAGAGGTGGCGGTCGACGGTGAACCGGTGATACGCGTTGCGCTGGGGACGTGACCGAACCGGCGCCCACTCGGGGAGCAGCCGCGTGAGCAGCCCACGCTGATCGAGCGCCTCCAGCACCGGCACCGCACCGTGCCCCTCGAGCAACAGCGCGACCAGCATGTCGGCGGCACCGGCCGGCCACGTCGGCGGCCAGGGGGCGACGTCCTCGGCAAGGCGGTCGAGTGTCCTGCGCTCGATCCGGCAGCCGAGACGGGCGGCCGCGAGGGCGACGCGGAGCACCAGCGTCGGATCGGTCCTCGGGTCGGCGCTGGCGCTCAGCTCGATCTCACCGTTGACTCGGATCACACCCGGGGCGACGCGATCGGGCTCGCCACCGATCGGCCGCTCGAACCGGCCCCACGCCTCGTCGGCGATCCATGCGATCGTTCTCGCCGCCGCGGCGACGTCGGCCATCAGCGCGTCGGCACTCGCGTAGCCGGAGACGACCGCCGCCGCGTCCTGATCCTCGAGCCGCAGCACATCGCCCGCGCGGCCGGTGGCGCGGTGCAGCCCGACCCGTGCCCGCAGCAGCGTCGCGTAGCACTCGTCGAGCGCCGTGGCGTCCCCGCCCGGCAGGGCCAGGCCACCCTGTGCCGCCCACCACAGCGAATGCACGTCGCGCAGGCCGCCATGGCCGTCTTTCAGGTCGGGCTCGAGCGTGTACGCCACCTCGCCGGCGCCGACTTGACGTTCGCGGACCCGAATCTGCAACTCACCGAGCCATCGCTTGGAGTGTTTGACCCAGTTGGAGCGCCCGGCGTCGATCACCTTCGCCGCCAGCGACTCGTCACCGGCGATCAGCCGGGCGGTGAGCAGCGCGGTCGCCGTGTCGAGGTCGCTCTTGGCGAGGTCGAGCTGATCATCGACCGTGCGAACGGCGTGGCCGAGCTTCGACCCGGCGTCCCACAACGGGTACCAGATCGCCGACGCGAACGGCTCGATGCGAGTCGCCGTCGACGCGTGCACGAGCAGCAGGTCGAGGTCGCTCGACGGCGCCAACTCCCCTCGCCCGTAGCCACCGATCGCCAGCAGGGCTGCCTTTGGCGCGCGCGGATGTTCGGCGCGAGCGGCGTCGTGAAGGGCGATGACCCATGTATCGGTGACCGCGGGGAGCGTCCGGCACAACTCGCGCCCGCCGACCGCCGTGTCGTCGATCACGGCTCGGCGGGCGGACGCTCCGGTGCTCGTCTTCATTGCGCCCGAGGGTAGGGCGTGCGGCGACCCGCACCTTGTCGAACCCGCACTTCACCGACCCGACCGGGCCGACCCGCCACGGCCGACCCGACCCGGCCGGTCCGACAGGGCCGATCCGATCGCTTCTTCTATCGTGAGGCGGTGATCCACGGGCGAACGCCACGATTCCTCTGCGTCGGCGTGGTCGTCGTAGGCGTCGTCGCCTGCAACGGCGACGATGACACTGCGCCGACCACCACCCAGACGATCGTGACGACCACCAGCTCACCGGCCAGAGCCAACGACGGCGTCCTCAGGCTGGGAGTGCTGCTCCCGACCACCGGCCCGGGCGCGACCCTGTTCGGCGACGGGATGATCGACGCCGTGGAGCTGGCGACGGACCAGATCAACGACGCCGGCGGCGTGAACGGATCCGACGTGGAGTTGATCAATGCCGACGAGGGAGCCACCGCGGCGTCGGCTGCGATCGGCATGGACTCTCTCCTCACGGGTGGCGTCGACGCGATCATCGGACCCGCGTCGTCGACCGTCGCGCTCAGCGATCTCGACGCAGCCGTCTCGGCCGGTGTCGTGACATGCTCGCCGACCGCTACCGCGCTGGCGCTCGACAACTACCCCGACGAGGGCCTGTTCTTCCGGACGGTCCCGAGCGATTCGCTGCAGATGGTTGCCATCGCCCGGGTCGCGGAGCGCACCGGCTCGACCTCGATCGCGATCGGCTACCTCGACGATTCCTATGGGCGCGGCCTCGAGGAGGCGCTGATGTCGGCGGTCGACGAGCGCGGCCTGTCCGTGCTCGCCGAGGTTCCGTTCAGTGGTGACGACGAGGACCTTGCCGACGAGGCGTCGGACTTGCTCGAGAACTCGCCGAGCGTCATCGCCATCCTCGGCGATGCCGGTGACGGAACGCGGCTGCTGGCCTCGGTTGCCCAGACGACAGGCGACGCCGATCCACCGATCATCGTCGTGAACGACGCCTTGCGCGACGCGCAATCGCAACAGGTGATCCAAGGACTCCGGCGAGAGGTGCGCGAACAGATCAAGGGGGTCTCCCCGCTAGCCGTCACGCCGAACGACCGCGCCCTGACCGAGCTGTACGCAGCGAACGCCTACGACTGCGTGAACCTGATCGCGCTCGCGTCGGTCCAGGCCGGCAACGACTCGCCCACCGACATCGCGGCCCAGATGGCCGCGGTCAGCACCGGTGGGTCACAGTGCCAGAGCTTCGTCGAGTGCTCCGAGCCACTCGCACGCGGTCTGCAGATCGACTACGAGGGACCGTCCGGCAACACCGAGCTCTCACGGAGCGGGGATCCGTCGCGGGCACGCTTCGAGGAGTTCGAGTTCGACGTCGACGGTCGCGACCAGTCGGTGACCACGTTCGAGATCTCGAGCGACTGAGGTCTCGCGGCGCATGAGCCTGCGATGTGAATCTCTCAGAGGAGCTCGTCGATCATCGCCAGGTAGCCGACATAGAAGGCGCCGAACTCCCCGTACAGCGCCGACCCCTCGTCGAACCGCATCGTGTAGACGACGTCTTTGATCACGGCAGGGCTGATCGCGAACAGCGTCACGCCCCACTCGTAGTCGTCGAGGCCGGTCGACCCGGTCACGAGTTGGACGACCCGGCCGGCGAAGCTGCGACCGCTCTTGCCGTGCTCGATCATCATGTGGTGACGATGGTCGAACGGCGTCGCGTACCAGTTGGCATGACCCTCGCGCTTCTT
>DASUEW010000088.1:0-2607 GCA_036274875.1 Ilumatobacteraceae bacterium | reverse complement strand
ATACACGGTGATCGCCCGCACCAGGCTCGACCGGACGGAACGCCTCGTCACCGAGGATTACGTCCCTGATTCGCTCCTGGCCGAGTCGGTCGCCTGAGCGCCAAGATCGACACAGCCAAGATCGACATTGGAGGATTGCAGTCATGAAGAAGCTGATCAACGATCCCACGACCGTGGTGACCGACGCGCTGGCCGGAATCGCGGCCGCGCACCCGGAGCTGCGGATCGACCACGAGCGCAAGGTGATCTACCGAGCCGACTCACCCGTGGCCGGCAAGGTCGGTCTGATCTCCGGTGGCGGTTCCGGACACGAGCCGCTCCACGGCGGCTTCGTCGGCGTCGGCATGCTCGACGCCGCCTGCGCCGGTGAGGTGTTCACGTCGCCGACACCGGATCAGATGCACGAGGCCACCAAGCTCGTCGACGCTGGTGCGGGCGTGTTGCACATCGTCAAGAACTACACCGGCGATGTCTTGAACTTCGAGATGGCCGCCGAGATGGCCGCCGAGGAAGCCGGCGTCAAAGTCGAAGCCATCGTCACCAACGATGACGTGGCCGTCGAAGACAGCCTGTACACCGCCGGCCGCCGAGGTGTCGGTGTCACCGTCCTGCTGGAGAAGATCTGCGGGGCCGCCGCCGAGGCCGGGGCCGATCTGGCGTCGGTGGCGGCGATCGCCCGCAAGGTCAACGGATGGGGCCGCAGCATGGGCATGGCCCTCACGTCCTGCACCGTGCCTGCCGCCGGCAAACCCACATTCGAGCTCGCCGAGACAGAAATGGAAATCGGCATCGGAATCCACGGCGAACCTGGCCGCCACCGCGAACCGCTCGGCACCGCGGCAGAGATCGCCGAGCGGTTGCTCGACCCGATCGTGCGCGACCTCCCGTACACACGGGGCGACGCGGTGCTGGCCTTCGTCAACGGCATGGGCGGGACACCACTGCTCGAGCTCTACGTCGTGTTCGCCGAGGTGGCCCGGATCCTCGACGGCCACGGGATCACCATCGAACGCGCCCTCGTGGGCCCGTACATCACCTCGCTCGAGATGGCCGGCTGTTCGATCTCCCTGCTCAAGCTCGACGATGAGTTGGTCAGGCTGTGGGACGCGCCGGTGCGCACCGCGGCGTTGCGGTGGGGAGTGTGAGCCGTGGCCGACGACGTCGTGACCGTCGCCCGGCTCGAGGCCTGGGTCCGTCTGTTCGCTGACCTCATCGCCGAGCATCGCGGCTATCTCACCGAGCTCGATTCGGCGATCGGCGACGCCGACCACGGCATCAACATGGACCGCGGCATGCAAGCGGTACGCGCCAAGCTCGAAGCCGCCCCGCTCGGTGCCACCGATGAGCTGTTCAAGCTGGTTGGGATGACGCTGGTGAGCAGCATCGGCGGTGCCAGCGGCCCCCTGTACGGGACGTTCTTCCTACGCTTCGGCACTGCCTGCGGCCCCAGCGTCGCCCTCTCGGCCGACGACGTGGTCAAGGCGTTCCGTGCCGGGGTCGAAGGGCTCGTCGCCCGCGGCAGACCCGAGCTCGGCGACAAGACGATGTACGACAGCCTGCACCCCGCCCTCGAAGCGCTCGACGCCGCGGTAGGTGTCGGGATGTCAACCGGCGAGGCCTTTGCGGCGGCGTGGCAGGCCGCGATCCGCGGCCGCGACGACACCATCCCAATGGTGGCCCGCAAGGGTCGGGCCAGCTACCTCGGCGAGCGCAGCGCCGGCCACCAGGATCCCGGCGCCACCTCCGCCGCGTTGCTGTTCGAAGCCGCCGCCGGCACATTCGAGAACTGAGCTCGCCATGATCGGGATCGTCGTCGTTTCCCACAGCCGCCGGTTGGCCGACGCCGCCGTCGAGCTCGCCCTGCAAATGGTCCGTGGCACACCGCCACCCATCGAGGTCGCCGCCGGACTCGACGACCACGTACTCGGCACCGACGCCGCCCGAGTGAAAGAAGCCATCGACCGCGTCGCCTCGCCAGACGGTGTACTCGTCATGATGGACCTCGGCAGCGCCGTGCTCAGCGCCGAACTAGCCCTCGAGCTGCGCGGCGACACCGGCAACTGCCCCATCGTGCTCTCCGATGGCCCCATCGTCGAAGGCCTCGTCGCCGCCGTCGCCCTCGCCGCCGCCGGCGCACCGCTGCCCGAGGTCGCCGCCGACGCCTCTCAGGCCGGGCAGATCAAGACCAGGCTGCTCGGCATCGCGACCTCCGAGCCGGCGGACCGTGGCCGCACAACTGCGCCCATCGCCAGCATCGAGCTGACCCTGCACAACGAACACGGCCTACACGCCCGTCCCGCGGCCCGCTTCGTCGAGACCGTCCGTCGCTTCGAGGTCGACGTCACCGTCCGCAACCTCACGACCGACGGTCCCGGGGTGAGCGGCCGCAGCGTCAGCGCACTGTCCACCCTCGGCGTACCGACCGGCGACCAGATCGAGGTGAGCGCCTCCGGTCGGCAGGCCCGCGAAGCGCTCGCCGCGATCGCCGCGCTCGTGCGGCGGAACTTCGACGAACCGGTGACCGCGATCGGTTCGGTCCGTGAGACGAATAGCGGGGGTCCGACCGCGGCGTCACCCGGCATCGGCATCGGGCCAAAGACCTCTCTA
>DASUEW010000087.1:0-2040 GCA_036274875.1 Ilumatobacteraceae bacterium | reverse complement strand
GTCCCGGCCACGACCGTCGTTCGGCCGACGACGGTTACGGGAGACCCGGCGACAACCGTCCTTCCCCCATCGGCGACGTCCCCACGCCTCGCACCCCCGCCTCCGGTCAGCTCGGCGGAGCCTCGGCCGACCGACCCGCCGTCGCCCACGACGTCGACGGTACCGACGACGACACCGCCAACCACGGTGTCCGAGCCGTCGAGCGACGGTCCGGCACCGCTCGACGTGACGATCCGATCGGACGAGCGCGGTGTGGTGTTCGCATGGCGCGCGGTCGCGGGCGCAGCCGGCTACGCGGTGGCCGCGTCGCCGGCGGTCAGCGACGGCGCGGGCTCATGGCCTCCGGCCCCGGATGCCGAGATCACCGAGCTCGACGCGGGAACCCTCCAGCTCCGTGTGGCGCGGCCGGCCGATGGTGCGTGGAGCTACCGCATCGCGGTGGTCGCCCGTGACGGCCGGACGCTGGCGCTGAGCCGAGTGTTCACGATCGAGAGCTGATCCCGACGCCCGACGCGCCCCCGAACAGTGCCACCAGCGGCCGTAGAGTCACTCGGAGTGCATCCGCTCCCCCCGATCAAGCGCACGGGCAAGTTCGCGTCCAAAGCGTCCGCCCGTCGCATGCGCGTCGGGTCGGAGATGTACTGGGCGGTGGTCGCGCCGGGCGCCACGATGCTGCGCCGGATGTGGGTCCTCGGCGTGTTGTTGCTCGCGCTCGGGATCGGCGCGCCGATCGCGCTCGTCGTGTGGATCGTGATGGAGCGCGACGAGCTGGTCGACCTGGCGCTCGACGATCGGTTCCTGCGGACGGTTGCGTTGACGTTGGCCGTCGCCCTGTTCGCCCGCGTCGTCGCGGTGATCGAGCTGACCATCGTCCGCTGGCACGACCGCAACGTCGGGCTGGCGGCGATCATGGCGTACGTGATGGTGGCCCTGCTGGCCGTGCCGATCGGGTGGAGCGTCGTGCGTGCCGAGCAGGCCCGCGAGCTGGTCGACGACGTGTTCGCCGGTTCCGACGACGCACCGCCGCTGTTCGTGCCGTCGGACGAGACGATCGTCGTGGAGGAGGCGGCGGCCGTCGAGGACGCGGCGCCCAGCGGGACCACGAACATCCTCCTGCTCGGCGGCGATTCGGCGCCGGGCCGGTGGGGGCTGCGCACCGACACGATGATCCTCGTCTCGGCCGACCGGGCCTCTGGTCGGACCTCGCTGGTGTCGATCCCTCGGGACCTGCGAGAGCTGCAGTTCCCGCCCGGATCGCCACTGCACGAACGATTCCCGGACGGCTTCGACAACATCGCCAACGCGGTCTACCCGTACGTGCTCACCAAGCCCGAGCTGCAGGAGCAGTACGCCCAGGACGGCTTGCAGCCCGAGGCGGTCGCGGTGTCCGAAGCGATCGGGTACTCACTCGGCGTGCGCATCGATGACTACGTGCTCGTCAACATGCAGGGCTTCCTGGAGCTGATCGACGCCGTGGGTGGCGTCACCGTCGATCTCGAACGTTCGGTGCCGCTGCCGCCGGCCCTTCCGGGGGCGAAGCACGACATCCCGTCGTCGGTCGGCCCCGGACCCGTCGAGATGGACGGAACGCTGGCGCTGGCGTTCGCTCGGTCGCGGTACGCCGACTCCGATTACGGCCGGATGGGCCGCCAGCGCCAACTGCTCGCGGCGCTCGGTGAGCAGATCTCGTTGGCGGACGCGGTCGGCGGTTTCTCCAGCGTCGCCGGTGCGCTGTCCGACGCCGTGCGCACGTCGCTGTCGCCGGACGCGTTCACGGACTTGCTCGACACCCTCGGCGACACCGCCTCGATCACCGAGTCGGTCGGCCTCGTGCCCCCGCTGATCGTGCCCGGCAACCCCGACTACGACCAGATCCGCCAGATCGTCGCCGACGTTCAAGACGCCATCGCGACCGGTGTGCCGTCCCAGTACGCCCAGGCGTGATCGGCGGACCCAAGCCTGTGCATAAGGTTCGGCGTCGTCCGGAGACGGTCACGGTTCTGCATTCGGCCAGGTCAGAGCTTGGTCGGCGAGGTGCCG
>DASUEW010000086.1:0-2725 GCA_036274875.1 Ilumatobacteraceae bacterium | reverse complement strand
GGCGGTCGTGATGGTGGTCCGCCTGCTCGGCCTCAGCGTTGGGCTCTCGGCGCTCACCGCCTACGGTCTCGCCCGGTTCAACCAACTCCGCCGCGGGGTCGAGCTCCCCCCGATCGTCGATCCCGGGTTCGAGGACGCGTTGCGCGCCGCGCAGGCGACGCTGACCGCCGACGCCATCGCCGAGACGTTCCTGATGTCCGCCGGCGTCACCGCCATCGGCGTCGCGAGCGCGCTGATGATGCGGCGTTTCGGTCCGGCCGGCGCCAACTCCGATTTCCACACCGACTCCCATCCCGCGTCCGTTCCAGACGCGAACGAGGCAGGAGAAGCCATGCAGTCCTGGATGCAACGTCACCTGGCGGCCGTGCTCGGCGCGTTCGGCGCCCTGATCGCGCTCGCGTTCGTTCTGATCGTGCTGCTGTTCGCACGTCTCGGCTCGACGCGCGACGACCTCGACGCGACCCGCGCCGACCTCGAGCGCGTCGAAGCCGGAGCTGCGCTGTTCGCGTCGCAGGTCCAGGGCTTCCAGGAGCAACTCGTCGAGCTCGAGCCCACCGTGTCGGCAGGGATCGACGACGCCGTCGCCGGGCTCGAGTCGTTCAGCTCGTCGACGCTCGAGTTCGACGTGGCGATCGACGAGGACGTGGCGATCAACACCGAGATCGTGATCGAGCGCACGTTCACCGTGCCGATCAAGACGTCGATCCCGATCAAGGAGAGCTTCGAGACGACGATCGAGGTCGAGGCGCCATTCGGGTTGACCGTCCCGGTCGACGTGACCGTGCCGGTCGACATCGACGTGCCCGTCGACTTGGAGATCACGTTGCCGGTGAACGAGACGATCCCGGTCGAGGCGAACGTTCCCGTGCAGCTCGACGTGCCGATCCGCGTCGACATCGCCGACACCGAGCTGGCCGAGTTGGCCGATGCGCTCGCCGCCGGGCTGAAATCGTTCCGAGGCGTGCTCTCAGGGTTGGGCGGCAACTAGCGATCTCATGAAGTTTCGGCGCCGTAGGAGCGCCGAAACTTCATGAGATCGGAATTGGAGGGCCGATTCAGGCGGAGCGCACCGACTGGACGACGTTGTACACGAACGACGAACCCAGGATGACCCCGATCACGATCGCCACCTTGCCGAGCGCCGTGACCGACTTCCGCCACACGAACACGGCGGCCGCGCAGGCGACGATCACGACGGCGAGGAACGACATGTCGCTCTGGAACGCGATGTCCCACAGCTCGAGGGCCTGGACGTCGCCGGGG
Organism: Ilumatobacteraceae bacterium; assembly: GCA_036274875.1. GTDB lineage: Bacteria > Actinomycetota > Acidimicrobiia > Acidimicrobiales > Ilumatobacteraceae > JALOLG01. The sequence goes on along the minus strand of DASUEW010000086.1, from coordinate 1,462 downwards.
AAGAGCGGGTTGGACTGTCTCGTGAACGTGTTCCAACCGAGCCATCCCGCCCAGAAGGCGCCGATCGCGACCGGGATCGACACGTACGGCTTGGCCTTGATGTTGACGAGGGCGACGATCGCGACCGTGGCGACGATCAGCGCGGTCCCGGTCTGGTAGCCGTTGTTGCCGAGGTTGTCCCACATCGTGGTGACGAGGTCGGTGAGACTCCCGGCTTCGTCATCCGGCTCTCCCGGCAGGATCGTCTCGAACAGTTGCCCCAACATCGGAACTCCATCCTGTCACGCAGCCGACGACGGCCGCGGGACCGAACGTCGCCGAGATGGCAGAGCGCGGATGTTCAGTGTTCGATCGGAACCAGGGGGAGCTCGTCCCACATGTCGGCGGGCCGCCGGTAGATGCGCCTCGGCAGCCGTTCGAGCAGTTCGATGATCGGGCGCCGAACCCCCGCGTGCTCAGCGGCCGCGACGAGGTCTTCCTTCGTCAGCGGTGCTTTCGTGAACGCCGTCTCGATGGCGTCGATCACCTCCACTCGGGTCACGGTGAGCGTGTTGGGCCCGGTGGTGTCGTTCATCGCCGCCTCATCTTCATCATCGTCTGACTCAACCCTACCGTGACGAGGACGAAGGAGGCCGCCACGGGCGAGGCCGGGACCTTGTGCCCTAGTGGGTGGTCGGCGAAACGATGAGTCTTGGACTATGAGACTCGAGATCACGCGCCGGGCGGAGCTGGCCGTGCGGGCGATGGTCGTGCTCGGCGGGACGCCGGAGCGCCTCAAGGCCCCCGCGCTTGCCCAGGAGCTGGCGACGACTCCCGCGTTCGTCGCCCAGGTCGTCGGGCCGTTGGTCAAGGCCGGCTGGGTGCGGTCGGACCCCGGTCCGACCGGCGGTTACCTGGGCTGTGTCGGTCTCGAAGACGTGAGCGTGCTCGAGGTGATCGAGGCCGTGGACGGGGCAACGGATGTCGGCCGGTGCGTGGTCGGGGATCGGCCATGCGATTCGCAACTGCCATGCGTGCTGCACGCAGCATGGACTCGGGCGCGACGGGAGCTGATGGATGTGCTCGGTGACACACCGCTGACGGATGTGTCGGGACACGCGGCCATGAGCGCCGCGTCATGACGATGGTCGACACTGTCGGTTCGGTGACGGAGCGGCCGCTGTGGCGGACGGTCGGGGTGCCGAGCGAGCATGGCGGCTGGGGTCTGACGCTGGAGCCGGTGTTGCTGGGGCTCATCGTGGCGCCGTCCTTGGCCGGGGCGTTGTTGGGTGCGGCAGCGTTGCTCGCGTTCTTGGTGCGTACGCCCCTCAAGCTGGCTGCCGTCGATGCGCGTCGCGGCCGCTGGCTCGAGCGGTCACGCCTGGCGACGAAGATCGCCGTCGCGGAGCTGGTCGTGCTCGCCGGCTCGGTGGCGCTCATCGTCAGCACGACCGGTTGGGCGTGGTTCGTGCCCGTCGCGATC
>DASUEW010000085.1:0-2202 GCA_036274875.1 Ilumatobacteraceae bacterium | reverse complement strand
GACCCCGCGTCTTGCGGTTGAGGATCGCGTCGTAGACGAAGTACTCCGGCGCGGGTGGTTGCCCCTCGGTGACCAATTCCATGAACGTCGGCTTGTCGGGCGCACGCAGGGCGTAGTTCGTTTCCCTCTGGTCGCCCATGGTCGACCAGAGGTCCGTCGACAGGTTCTTGCCGCAGGCCGATCCGGCGCCGTGGGCCGGATACACCCGAGTGACGTCGGGCAGTGTCAACAGCTTCGTGCGGAGGCTGTCGTACAGCTGGTCGGCGAGCTCCTCGCGTGAGCACCCGATCGACGACAGCAGGTCCGGCCGCCCGACGTCACCGATGAACAACGTGTCGCCCGTCAGCACCCCGTACGGCGTGTCGTCGTCGGCGTGCTCCCAGACCACGATGCTCATCGATTCGGGCGTGTGGCCGGGCGTGTGGCGGAACTCGAGCACGACGTCGCCGAGCGAGTGGCGCTCGCCATCCGCGACCTTGCGATGTGCGAACTCGGGCTCGGCGACCGACGAGTAGGCGATCGTCGCACCCGTCGCCGCCGCCAGCTCGAGGTGGCCCGACAGGAAGTCGGCGTGAAAGTGCGTCTCGATCACGAGCTCGATCGTCAGCCCGGCGGCCTCGGCGTCGGCGACGTACTCGTGGACGTCGCGTTGCGGGTCGACGACGACAGCTCGCCCGGTCGTCTCGTCGGCGATCAGGTACGACGCGTGCGAGAGACACTCGAGGTAGTACTGGTTGAACAGCATGCCCGATCCTCTTGTCCGGACAAAGGGTAGCAGCGATCCGAATGCGCATCGTCGCCCGCGTCGCCCGCGTCGGCCCGCGTCGCCCGCGACGTCCCGCGTCGCCCGCGACGTCCCGCGTCGTCCCGCGTCGCCCAGGTAACCCGTGTCGCCCGCGACGTCCCGCGTCGTCCGCGTCGCCCACGTCCCCCGCGTCGACCCCAGTCGAACAGTTCGCCTTCGCTCGACACCAGTGGCGAGGCAGGTCGAACAGTTGGACTTGGCACTCGGCGGCGAGGCACGTGACGTCGTGGTTCGACATCGTGGTTCGACATCGTGGTTCGTGGTAGAGATCGGGCGTGAGCTCGTTCGTCCCGCTCGTCGTGTTGCCACCTGACCATTCGGGAAGCGCGCTGTACGTACACGTCATCGGTTCGTCGGTGTGGCTCGACTCGGCCGTCGCCTCGCCCGAGTGGACAGCGCACCTCGTCGGCGTCGTCGGCGGGCAGGCGTGGTGGGCGGTCGACGTTCCCATCGATGACGACCCGAGTGAGGGAGCGGCCCTCGACCTGCGCGCCTACTACGGCCGCGCATCCGAGGCCGAGTGGCTGGCGGCCGGGCGGGCGGTGCAGATCGTCGAGTGGGCGCGCACCCACCGCTTCTGCGGCCGGTGCGGTCAGCCGACCGAGCTCGCCCGCAACGAGCGCGCGATGCGGTGCCCGGGGTGCTCGCTGATGGCGTTCCCACGGCTGGCGCCGGCGATGATCACACTCGTCACACGGGGTGAGCCCGGACCGGATCAGGAGGCGCTGCTCGCCCGCGGCGTGCAGTGGACGATGCCGATGTTCTCGTGCCTCGCCGGATTCGTCGAACCGGGCGAGTCGCTCGAATCGGCGGTGATCCGCGAGGTCCACGAGGAGGTCGGCGTGACCGTGACCAACCCGCGCTACCAGGGCAGCCAGCCGTGGCCGTTCCCGCACAGCCTGATGATCGGGTTCCGCGCCGACTACGAGTCGGGCGAGATCGTGTGTGACCCGACCGAGATCAAAGAGGCCAACTGGTACCGGCGCGACGCCCTGCCGATGATCCCGCCCGGGATCTCCATCGCCCGCAAGCTCATCGACGGCTGGCTCGGCGAAGTCTGACCGTCTGACCGTCGCCTGGCGACTCGAACCCGTCAGCCCGACGGTCCGCGGCGGAGGTCGGCGACGAGGTTGCGTCCGCAGCCGCCGAGTGAGAGCCTCATCTGGTCGCGCGCGAGGTTGGCGGCGGTGGGAGCGATGATGGTGAAGCCGATCGCGGTGAAGATCAACCCGATCGGATATGTCGCCGGGTTTCCGGAGAGGATGAATCCGACGAAACCGGTCAGCGCGGTCGCGTCGCTGACGGCGATGCGTAAGAAGAACCGTGTGGTGTAGCTCGTCGCGAGTGTTTCTTGATTCGTGCAGTCGAGGCCCGGACGTAACCAGCGGATCGTGCAC
>DASUEW010000084.1:0-9591 GCA_036274875.1 Ilumatobacteraceae bacterium | reverse complement strand
AGATCGTCATCCGCTTCATCGCCAAGCGCACGCTCGAGGGCTCGGAGTACGGCGAGCGGGTTGCGCAGTGCGCAACCGCCGAGGCCGTGATCGGGCCTCTTCGCAGCGCCACACTCGACGACACGATCACCATCGACGATCCGATCGTGCGAGCCCGGGCCCGGCACGTCGTGACCGAGAACCAGCGCGTGCGTACGTTCGCGGCCGCCCTCGCGGCCGGCGACTACCGCACAGCCGGCGACGTGATGATCGACGGCCATCGCAGCCTCCGCGACGACTTCGCCACGTCGACCCCGGTCATGGACGCCGCCGTCGAGCAACTCCGCACGTCGCCCGGTGTATTCGGCGCCCGGATGACCGGCGGCGGCTTCGGAGGATGCGTCGTCGCGCTCTGCGAGCCAGGTGCGGCGGTCGACGGTTGGATCGTGCGACCGGTCGCCGGCGCTGCCCGCCGCTGAGCCCCCATCTCGTGAAGTTTCGGCGCCGTCACGGCGCCGTTCGCTATGCGGCCGGCGAAGCGGCTGACGCCGCCGCCGTGCCGAACCGGGTGTTCGCCTCTGAACGACAGGGTTCGGCGCCGTCAGAGCGCCGAAACGTCACGAGATCAGCCGAGGAGTTTGCGCTTTTGGGCGTCGAACTCCTCGCGGGACAACGTGCCGCGCTCGACCATGCCCTCGAGCTTCTCGAGTTGCGACGCGACATCGGTGACGGATGCTGACGGCGGCGGGGTGAAGCGACGGTTCTCGTTGACCTCCATCTGGGCGTGGATCAGGTTCTGGACCCGCTCGGGTCCCCGGATGTCGGTGAAGCGCTGCTTGCCGTCCTCGCCGCCCGACTCGATCAACAGGTCGCCCGCGCCGATGATCCGCTCGAAGATGCTCTGGCTGAACAACACGTTGTTGACGCGCTCGAGCGGGATCTCGATGCCGTTCTTGGCGATGATGCCGCTGCGGTAGATGACGCGGTCGCTGGTGATCACGAAGTTGGTCGTCGCCCATTTCATGTAACGGTGCACGGTCCACAGCCCGGTGACGACGATGAGCACGATCGCCAGGACCTTCATGGCGTTCCCCGCGTCGCCGTCCATGGTGAGGGCGATGATGCCGACCGCGATCGCGACGACGAGCGTGGCGATCGGCTTGGCGAAGAACCACCAATGGGGATGCAGATCGAGCGCCACCGTCTCGTGGTCGTTCAGCAGCTTCTTCGGGTAGGGCATGGACGGCAACAGTACCGCCCTAACGTTGGGCGCGATGGACCCCTCGACGCTGCTCGACGATCTGGACGCCGAGCAGCGCCATGCCGTCGCCACCGATTCCCGACTGGTCGCCGTCATCGCCGGAGCGGGCTCGGGCAAGACCAGGGTGCTCACCCGCCGGATCGCCCACCGTGTCGTGACGGGGACGGCCGACGCCCGCCACACGCTCGCGCTCACGTTCACGCGCGAAGCGGCGAGCGAACTGCGCCGCCGCCTGCCGCGCCTCGGACTCGGCGAGCGGGTCGAGGCCGGCACGTTCCACTCGGTGATGCTCCTGCTGCTACGCCAACGCTGGGCCGATCGCAACCGCCCACCACCGACGCTGGTCGACGACCGCCGCCGGATGGTCTCCGCTGTCGCCGGTCGGGCCGGGCTCGACGAGGTGGTCGGCGAGATCAACTGGGCGTCGGCGCGGGCCATCGCGCCGGAGGCGTACGCGAGCGAAGCCCGACGCGCCGGGAGAAAGCCATCGGTCGGCACCGACCGGATCGCGACGCTGTTCGCCGACTATCGCGAGTACAAGCGGCGGCGCGGTGTCGTCGACCTCGACGACGTGCTCGGCCTCGCGGTCGAGGCGCTGCAGTACGACCACGACTTCGCGGCCGCGACTCGGTGGCGTTTCCGTCACCTCCTCGTCGACGAGGCGCAGGATCTCAACCCGGTCCAGCACCGGCTCGTCGACCTGCTGCGTCACGACCACGACGACCTGTTCCTCGTCGGTGATCCCGCGCAGGCGATCTTCGCCTTCAACGGAACCGATCCGAGCCTGTTGATCGACGTCAGCGACAGGTTCCCCGGGATCGAGATCGTCCGGCTCCCGACGAACCATCGGTGCACGCCCCAGATCGTCGAGGCCGGCGCCCACGTCCTCACGACCGGCGGCCAGCCCACGACCGTCCGATCCGGCCGGCCCGACGGTCACGCCGTCCGCGTCGTCGACTGCACTGACGAGGCCCACGAAGCGGCGACCGTCGCCCGACTCGTCCGTCATCTCGATCCCGGTCTGGTCGGCACGGGAGGCGTCGCTGTGCTCGCTCGCACGAACGCCCAGCTCGACCCCATCCGTGCGGCCATCGAGAGTGCCGGCATCCCGGTACGGCGGCGGATCGAAGGCGCCGGCTCGCCGTATCGCGATGCGGTGGGAGCGGCGGCACGACAGGGATCTGCCGTGCGCCTGCGGGCCTGGGCGCACGACCTCCTCGACGGGCTCGATCCCGACGGCGACGGAGTGACGCCCACGCCGGAGCAGGTTCAGGTCGCCGAATCGGTGCTCGACTTCCTCCGCGAGCAGCCGCTCGGCGACGGTGTGGCGTACCGCTCGTGGGTCTCGACGACCGATCCGTTCGACCTTCGCGACGATCGCGGGGTCGAGCTCCTCACGTTCCACGGCTCGAAGGGGCGCGAGTGGCACACCGTGTACGTCACCGGTGTGGAGACCGGGCTGGTTCCGATCCGCTCGGCGTCGACCCAGGCGGAACGTGCCGAGGAGGCACGGCTGCTGTATGTCGCGACGACGCGTGCAACCGATGAGCTGATCGTGACGTGGTGTGGTCGCCGTGGTGGCTACCAGCGCAAGCCGAGTCCGCTGATCGCCACGTTCGTTCCACTCGAGGCGCACGTCGCGCCGCCGCCGGCCGACCTCGTCGTCGTCGACTCGATACGTCGCAGTCAGCGCGAGCTGCACGACGAGCTTGGTGCCTGGCGCGATCAAGCCGCGCGCGCGGCAGGGATCCTCCCGGACGCGATCTGCTCGTCGGCGATGCTCAAGACGATCGCCGACCAACGTCCGACGTCGGTCGACGAGCTGGCGCAGTTGACCGGGATGGGCGTGCTCACGGCCAGCCGCCTGTATCCGGGTATCGCCCGGGTGCTCGACACCGATCAGTCGCGCAGGTCGACCAGCACCGGGGCATGATCGCTGGGGAGCTTGCCCTTGCGGGCATTGCGATCGATCGCGCACCACTCGACGCGTTCGGCGACCGGCTCGGTCGCGAGGATCAGGTCGATCCGCATGCCGCGACCCTCATGGAAATCGCCGGCCCGGTAGTCCCACCACGAGTACATGCCGACGCCGTCGTGGTGGCGCCGGAACACGTCGACCAGGCCATGGTCGGAGAGCTCCCGCAACCTCGTCCGCTCGGGTTCGCTGACGTGCGTAGCGCCCACGAACTTGTCGGGGTCGTAGACATCGCGGTCGTCGGGGGCGATGTTGAAGTCACCCGCGATCACCGCACCGTCGGTCGCCGAACCCGATGTCACGTGCACGACGAGCCGACCGAGCCAGTCGAGCTTGTAGAGGTAGTGCTCGTGGTCGAGGGATCGACCGTTGGGCACGTACACGCTCGACACGCGCACACCTGCGCATGTGGCGGTGATGATCCGGGCGTCGAGGTCGGGGGCGATGCCCGACGCGAAGTTGGCCACGACATCGTCGAGCCCGACCTTCGACAGCACCGCGACGCCGTTCCACTGCCCCTGGCCGTGGTGGGCTGACTCGTAGCCCATCGACGCGAACGCGAGCGCGGGGAACGCATCGTCGGCGACCTTCGTCTCCTGCAGACACACGATGTCGGGCTCGACCTCGGCGAGCCATTGCTCGACACGCGGCATGCGCACCTTCAGCGAGTTGACGTTCCAGGTCGCCAACCGGATCACGCGTCGGTCACCTTCTCCGCAATCTGACGGCGCTGACGCGGCTGTCGCGTCCGAGGCAGGGCTTCCGATCCGGCTGTGACAGGCGGAGCATCAGGTCCTGTCGGCGGCGGCGGAGCCGGTAGCTCGGACGACGGGTCGGGAGCGCCACCCGAGGTCCTGGGGCCACGCCGGCGTGCCCGCGCCTCGGGTGACACGACCTCGTCGGCCGGCGTGGCGGGTCGTGTGGAGGTTCGTGTGGACGTTCGCTTGGAGGAGGCCCGCGGCGCAGCCTTCTTCGCCGGCGGGGCCGCTGCCGTGGCCTTCTTGGACACCGGCTCGCTGGCAGGTGGCTCGACGTCTTTGGCGGGCGTCTTCGGCGTCGTTGCCGACTTCTTGGTCGCGCGTGGCTGGGCGACCTTCTTGGCCGGGGTCTTCGCAGGCGACGCGGCGACCTTCTTGGCCGTGCTCTTGCGCGCAGCCTTCTTCGCCGATGGCGCGGCGGCGCCGGCAGCTTCGGCGGCGACGGCTTCACCGTCCTGCGGTTCGACGACGAACGCCATGTTCGGGACCGCGCAGTCGATGCTGCGGCGGGCCGGCGCGAAGCTGGCGACGACGAGCGTGACGGCGTCGCCGACCTTCATCACTTCGCGCGCGCTGCGGGGCGGTGGTTCCGACATCAACCGCAGCGGCACGTAGCCGAAGACGTCTCCGATCTTCACGTACGCGCCGTGGGACGAGTAGCTGTCGACGATGGCGTTGACGCTCGTGCCGACCGGATGGTGTTGTACGAAGTCGAGGAAGGGCATCAACTCGTTCACGACGTCACTGGGCGGGGCGGGCGGTGTCGCCGCCGCACTCCGGACATCGCGTGTGGCCGCCCGGCCCGGCGGTGGTGTCGTCGGCACGGGCATGGGAGCGGTGGCTTCCTTGCTCGCCCGGCGCGAAGACCCGCGCCCCGTGGTGGGCTCACGATCGGCCTTGGCGGCGCGCGCGGTCGGGGCGTTGGACGCCCGGACGGCCTTGCGGCTGACGGGCCCTCGCACGGGGCTGCGCGCGACCCAGACCCATCCGACGTGCGGCACGGGCTTGCCACCGACGAGTCGGCCGTCGTCGAACAGCCAGTCGTGTTCGCCGTGGAACTCCTGGAACGAGTCGTTCGACAGGATCGTCGCCTTGGCCTTCTTGGCGATGCTCAACACGAACGCATCGCCGCGGCCGATCGCCCCGGCCGGAGGCGCGACCAGCTCGTTGTTGGCGATCGCGGCGTCGAACTCCTTGACCTCGGACGACGCGATCCGGTGCCCGAACGTGGCATCGACCACGACCGTCACGCGCACACCCGGATGATCGGCGATGTACGAGTTCACGGCCTCGTTCAGCTGAGCGAGGCTCGGCATCGAACGACCTTCGGTCGCGATGTTCGAACCGTCGACCACGACATGCTGCGAGTTTGCGGTCTTGGTCGTCATCCGACGGGTAATCGTAGAGTCGTCAGTAGTGATCAACGCAGTGTTCTTCGACTTCGGGGGCGTGATCCTCGCCAGCCCGTTCGAGGCGTTCAACCGGTACGAGTCGGCGAACGGGCTGCCGCCGGACTTCATCAGACGGATCAACGCCACCGATCCGCACTCGAACGCGTGGGCTCGGCTCGAACGCAGCGAGATCACCGGCGTGGAGTTCGATGCCGCGTTCGGCGACGAATCCGAGCGGTTCGGCCATCGTGTACCGGGCAGCGACGTGCTGGGCCTGCTGAATGGCCAGGTGAGGCCCGAGATGGTCGTGGCGCTCGATCGCGTGATCGAGGCCGGCTACACGACCGCGTGCCTCACCAACAACATCGTCGGCGCCAACGCGGTCGGCGGCGACGTGCGTCCCGACGTGTTCGAGGTGATGGCGAGGTTCCACCACGTCCTCGAGTCGAGCAAGCTCGGCGTGCGCAAGCCGGAACCGGCGTTCTACGAGCTGGCCTGCGAGCTGGCCCAGGTGACACCGCAGGAGTGCGCGTTCCTCGACGACCTCGGCGTCAACCTCAAGCCGGCGGCGGCGATGGGCATGACGACGATCAAGGTCATGTCGGCCGACCAGGCGATCAGCGACCTCGAGGCCGTCCTCGGCATCCCACTCCACTGAATTGAGTCGGCTCACTCCACGCCGCGTCGTCGAACGTTTGGTCGCCGACTCGGGCTGAAACCCAGGTTTGTGTCACCGACATCGGCGAAGTTCGCCGGTTGCTGTGACACAGACACGCTCACAGACCCGTCACAGACCGGCGAAGACCTCGTCCATGAGGTCGGCCAGTTCCTGGTCGTGGACCGTCTTCGAGCCCGTCGCCGGGCTGCCGGATTCGACCCGGGTGACGTGCCGCAGGTCGTAGCCCTGCTCCTTCACGCGCCACGTGTGATGCTCGATGAAGTGCCAGGCGCCCATGTTCTCGGGTTCCTCCTGGAGCCAGATCAGCTCGCGGGCATTCGGGTAGCGACGCACGATCGTCAACATCTGCTCGGTCGGCAGCGGGAAGAGCTGTTCGAGGCGCACGATTGCCACGGGCGCGCCGCGCCGATCGCGCTCGGAGATCGCGTCCCAGGCGACCTTGCCCGAGCAGAACACGATCCTGCGCACGGCCGTGGCATCGCCGACGAACGGATCGTCGAGCACCTCCTCGAACGATCCGCTCGTGAGGTTGTCGACCGGCGACCGCGTCTGCTTCATCCGCAGTCCCTGCTTCGGCGTGAACACGACGAGCGGTGCGCGACGTTCACCGTGCACCTGCCGGCGCAGCAGGTGGAAGTACTGCGCTGCCGTGGTCGCGTTGCAGAGTTGGATGTTGTCCTCGGCGGCGAGGATCAAGAACCGCTCGACACGCGCCGACGAGTGCTCGGGGCCCTGCCCCTCGTACCCGTGCGGGAGGAGCAACACGAGCCCGTTCTGCTGGTCCCACTTGTCCTCGGCGGCGACCAGGAACTGGTCGATGATGATCTGGGCGCCGTTGATGAAGTCGCCGAACTGGGCCTCCCACATCACCAGCGCCTGCGGGTTGGCGTGCGAGTAGCCGTACTCGAAGCCCAGCGCGGCGTACTCGGACAGGAGCGAGTCGTACACCCAGAAGCTGGCCTCGGCGTCCTCGAGCTCGTTGAGCGGGATCCACGGCTCGCCGGTGTCGTAGTCGATGAGGGCGGCGTGGCGTTGGCTGAACGTGCCGCGGCGGGAATCCTGGCCGGCGAGCCGGACTGGACGACCCTCGAGCACGAGCGAGCCGATCGCCAACGACTCGGCGGTCGCCCAGTCGACCTCGCCGTCGTCCTCGTACATCCGGGTTCGGCCTTCGAACTGCTTGGCCAGCTTGGGGTGGATCGTGAAGCCCTGCGGGTAGTCGGTGAGCTTGTGGAAGATCCGGTCGATGACGGGACGTTCGACGCCGGTGGGGATGTGCGGCAGCACACCGAGCGGCTTGGGTGGCTTGGCGGCCTTGACCGGAGTCGTCGCCTGGGCGCGGGTCTCGTCGAGCGCCACTTGGAGCTTGTTCTGGAAATCCGACAAGGCCTGCTCGGCCTCGTCGACGGTGATGTCGCCGCGCTTCACGAGCGTCTCGACGTACAGCTTGCGTACGCTGCGGCGCTCGGCGATCGCCTTGTACATGAGCGGCTGCGTGTAACTCGGGTCGTCGCCCTCGTTGTGGCCGTACCGCCGGTAGCAGACCATGTCGATGACGACGTCCTTGTGGAACTTCTGGCGGTAGTCCCAGGCGAGCCGGGCGACGCGGACGCACGCCTCGGGATCGTCGCCGTTGACGTGGAAGATCGGCGCTTGGACGGTTTTCGCGACGTCGGAGCAGTAGATCGACGAGCGGGCGAACTGCGGTGCGGTGGTGAAGCCGATCTGGTTGTTGATGATGAGGTGGATCGTGCCGCCCACGCGGTAGCCACTGATGTCGCTCATCGCCAGGCACTCGGCGACGATGCCCTGCCCGGCGAACGCGGCGTCGCCGTGGATGAGCAGCGAGAGCGACGGGTACGAGCCGGGCGGGTCGATCTGGTCCTGGGTCGCTCTGACGATGCCCATCACGATCGGATTGACCGTCTCGAGGTGGCTCGGGTTGGCCGCCAGCTCGAGGCGGATGTCGGCACCTGCCGGGCTGACGTACTTGCCGGTCGCGCCGAGGTGGTACTTGACGTCGCCGGAGCCCTGCACCGTGGTGGGGTCGACGTGGCCCTCGAACTCGGAGAAGATCGCCTCGTAGCTCTTGCCCATGATGTTGGACAGGACGTTGAGGCGGCCGCGGTGGGCCATTCCGATGACGCACGAGTCGAGCCCCGCATCGGCCGCGCCGGAGATGATCTCGTCGAGGATCGGAATCGCCGACTCCGCCCCCTCGATGCCGAAGCGTTTCGTGCCGACGTACTTCGTGGCGAGGAACTTCTCGAACGCTTCGGCCGCGTTGAGGCGCTCGAGGATGCGGTCCTTCTGCTCCTTCGGCACGATCGGTTGGGCGCCCTCGACGCGGCTCTGGATCCAATGCTGCTCGTCGGTCTCCTGGATGTGCATGTACTCGACGCCGATGGTGCGGCAGTACGCATCGCGGAGCACCCCGAGCAGATCGCCGAGGCGCATCTTGGAGCTCCCGGCGACGCCGTCGGTGAGGAACTCGCGGTCGAGGTCCCAGATCGTGAGGCCGTACGTGGCCGGGTCGAGCTCGATCGGCGTGTGCGGTTCCTTCCAACGCAGCGGATCGAGGTCGGCGATCAGATGGCCACGCACTCGGTGGACCCGGATGACCTTGGCGACCTGCACCTGCTTGTGCAGCATCGACTCTTCGCGGTCGATCGGGTTCGTGTCGGGGCGCCACTTGACGGCCTCGTACGGCATGCCGAGGGAGTGGAAGATGTCGTCGTAGAAGGCGTGCTCGCCGAGCAGCAGTTCGTGGACGCGCTTCAGGAACAGCCCGGACTCGGCTCCCCCGATGATGCGGTGGTCGTAGGTGCTCGTGAGCGTGACGACCTTGGAGATGCCGAGCGACGAGAGGTTGGTGCGGTCGGCGCCTTCGAACTCGGCCGGGTAGTCGATGGTGCCGACGCCGACGATGACGCCCTGGCCGGGCATCAGGCGTGGCACCGACTGCACGGTGCCGATGGTTCCCGGGTTCGTCAGCGTGACGCTGGCGCCCTGGAAGTCGGCGACGGCCAGCTTGTTGCCCCTGACCTTGCGGATGATCTCCTCGTAGGCCACGAGGAACCCGGCGAAGTCGAGCGACTCGGCGTCGCGCAACACGGGGACGACGAGCGAACGCGTGCCGTCGCCCTTGTCGACGTCGACCGCGAGACCCATGTTGACGTGCGCGTTCCTGACCAGCCGCGGCTTGCCGTCGGCGCCCTGCAGGAACGTGTTGTTCATCGCCGGGACGGCATCGGCGATCGCCCGCACCACGGCATATCCGATGAGGTGGGTGAAGCTCACCTTGCCCTGACCGCTACGGGCGCGGTAGTTGTTGATCACCTGGCGATTGACCTCGAGCAGACGCGCCGGCACGTTGCGGAAGCTGGTGGCCGTCGGCACCGTCAGGCTGCGCTCCATGTTCACGGCGATCACGGCGCCGGCGCCGCGGATCAGCGTCCCCGGCTCGTCAGCGGGTACGACCTCCTGCGGTGTCGTGGGCGCGGGCGCCGGCGCCTCAGCGACTACGGCTGGCCCGGCGGGCGGGGTCG
>DASUEW010000083.1:0-4855 GCA_036274875.1 Ilumatobacteraceae bacterium | reverse complement strand
AGCGCGATCACGCCGAGCCGGCGGGGCGAATCGTCGTCGGCGGCCGCGGCGAAGATCGCGCCGGTGTCGGTCACGAACACGAACTCGTCGCCGTCGATGAGCCCACCGACCGGGCGCTCCTCGCTCGCGACCGACGCCAGCCGCTCACCGGCGGCGTCGAAGAAACCAAGCTCGGCGGAGGGGCCGACCGTTTGGGACGTGACCACCAAGTCGTCGGTGACTGCCATCGGGACATCGGGGAAGAACGCGGCATCAGCGCGCCCGAAGCGCACGACCACGGTCTGGAAGTTGCGCCCGTCGCCGATCGCGAACGCCGTGCCGTCGTGGTCGGCGCGGATCGAGTCGGCGAGCAGCACCGGGTTGGTCTGTTCGGCCAGCTCGCCGACGTCGAGCTGCGTACCGTCACTGGCGTCGATCAGTGTCAGGTTGCCCGTCGTCGGGGGTGCGACCACCAAGGTGAACGAACGGCTGGTGGCGACGCGACTGACCGTCGATCCCTGATCGATCGCGACCACGATCGGTTCGTCGCCGTCGATGCCGACGAGCGCGATCTGCGTCGGGCCGACGAGCGCCAATCGGTCGCCGCTGGCATGGACGGCTTCGACTCGTCCGGTGCCGCGGATCGTCGTGATCTCCTCACCGTCCTCGTCGAGCACGCGGACGGCGCCGTTGCCGCGGCTGATCAGGGCGACCGCGTTCCAGGTCGTTGCGGCGCGGCCGTCGTCGTCGCTCCCGTCGCGGATCGCGATCGCCGCGGCTGCGACCGCCAACGCCGTCACGATGACCGCCGCGCCGGCCACCATCGCCCGCCGGATTGCATAGTTCGGTGCGCGCAGCTCGTGGCGAGCCGCCCGGTCGCCGGGTTTGGGTGGCGGCAGCTCGGACGACATCGAGACGGAGCGTAGGCAAACTAGGGTCGCATGTCGTGGAGTTCGCCTGCCCTCGCTGCGCGCAGACGGTTGACGCCCGGTTCTACGGCCCGTGCGATGGCTGCCGCGATGAGCTGCGGGCCAAGTTCGTCAGGGTCGAACGCATCGTCGAGGTCGCGGAATACGAGCCGAAGATGCACGTGACGCCGAACGCCGTTGCGCTCAAGGAGGACTGAGGGGGGCGGCCTCCTCGGCCGCGTCGGCTGAATCGGTCGGGAGCCCGGCACCGGGTCGGAACTCGGACTGCGTGCGCGCACCGCCGGCGGCGCGCCGCGCGGCGAGTCGTTCCATCGTGACGCCCATCGCCGCGGCGGCACCTTCGTGCGCCATCACTTTGGCCATCACGGCTCGGCTGGCGCCGGCCATCAGGTCGGCCTGGTTGTCGTGGAGGTACTGCTGGGAAGCACGCAGCCGGGTTACGGAACCGTCGAACTCGGGGAACACGTAGCGGGCGACCAGCTCCCACGAGCGCAGGGTCGCCTCGCGGTTGGCCCAATCGTGGGCGAAGCCGATGACCACGCCGAACCCGCCGGTGAGCTCGCGGATGTGGCGGATCGCGGCGACCAGGTCGTCGGGCGTTCCGATCACCGCCGCACCGGCCGCGGTCGCGTCGGCGCCGGTCGACTGGTCGAGCAGCTCCCACTTGTCGTCGACGTGCGTCGCGCCCGGGCGGCCGAGGGTCCACACGTTGTACTCGTTGTGCCAGCGGTGCAGTCCGTCGACGGCCTCGGCGCGTGCCTGCTCGCGAGTCTCCGCGATGTGGAACGCCATCAACACCCGCCAGTTGGCGCGATCGACAGTGGTCCCGTTGGCGGCGGCGGCCTCCTCTGCGAAACCCCACTGCGTCGGCAGGGCGAGGATCCCTTCCGTCGAGTGCGAAGCGATCGAGAGCACGCCCATGCCGTACTTGCCGGCGATCTGCATCCCCGACGGCGAGATCGACGACGCCGTCACCATCGGCATATCCTCCTGGATCGGCAACAACTGCAGCTCGCAGTCGTGGAGCTCGAACCAGTCGCACTCGTACGTGAAGCGCGGCTCGCCACGCAGGAGGCGGATGATGACGCCGAGCGCTTCGTCCTGGCGATCGCGAAGGAGCACCGGGTCGATGCCGAACGTGCGAGCGTCGGACGGGAGCGCACCTGGACCGGAGCCGAACATCGCCCGGCCTCGGGTCAGGCGGTCGAGCTGCACGATGCGCTGGGCGACGTTGAACGGGTGGTGGTACGGCAGGCTCACGACGCCGGTGCCGAGGCGGATCGTGCTCGACAGCTGGCCGGCGCAGGCGAGGAACATCTCGGGCGAGGCGATCGTCTCCCAACCCGACGAGTGGTGCTCGCCGCACCAGAACTCGTCGTAGCCGAGGCGGTCGAGGTGGGTGACGAGCTCGAGGTCGCGCTGTAGCTGCAACGTCGGGTTGTCTCCGGTCGGGTGGTGCGGCGCGAGGAACGATCCGAACTGCAGTCGTGGCATCCATCGCACGCTACGGAGTGTCGGCGAGGCTGCCTCAACGGAGCGCGGCGAAGGTGCCTGGCTGAAACCCATTGAACACTGCATTCCTGCCAATGACAGAATGATGGGATGTCGCCGGACGTCAACGGGCGGCCCGTCCACCGGGTCGCGGTGCTGGTTTTCGACCGTCCCGCGATGTTCGAGACCGCCATCGCCTGCGAGGTGTGGGGCATCGACCGCACGGCGTCCGGTGTGCCGAGCTCGGAGCTGAGGCTCTGTACCGCCGAGCACAGGGCACTGACCACGGATCTCGGTGCCCGCATCGTGGTCGACCATGGGCTCGAAGCGCTCCGTTGGGCCGACACGATCGTGATCCCGAGCGCGCAGAAGCCCATCGGCGAGCGCGTGGTCGACGAAGCCGTCGTCCGTGCACTTCGTGCCGCGCATCGGCGTGGCGCGCGGATCGCCACGTTCTGCTCAGGCGCGTTCGTGCTGGCCGCGACCGGGCTGCTCGCGGGCCGCAAGGCGACGACCCACTGGACCTACTCGGAGGAGTTCCGCGACCGGTTCCCGCAGGTCGAGCTCGACCCGAACGTGCTCTACGTCGGCGGCGACCGGCTGTTCACGTCGGCTGGGACGGCGGCGGGCATCGACCTGTGCCTCCACCTGGTGCGCAGCGACTGGGGGGCGGAGGTCGCCAACATCGTCGCCAGGCGGATGGTGGTGGCGCCGCACCGCGACGGCGGTCAGGCGCAGTTCGTCGAGGTTCCTGTTCCGAGCAGCGACGACGCCGACGCCGACCTGCGAGCCGTGCTGCGCTGGGTCGAGGGCAACCTCGACCGCGACCTCAACGTGTGCGAGCTCGCCCGGCGGGCGGCGATGACCACTCGCACGTTCGCCCGTCGCTTCAAACAGTCGACCGGCACGACGCCGCTGCAGTGGGTGCTCCACCAGCGCGTCGCGAGGGCACAGCGGCTGCTCGAGACGACCCACCTCGGCATCGACGAGATCGCCGTGACGTGCGGGTTCAGCTCGGCGGCTGCAATGCGCCAACACTTCGCGCGCCTCGTCGGATCGACGCCGAGCAGCTACCGGTCCAGCTTCAATCCCGCGGCCTGAGCGCTATCCTTGACGTCGCCGGGGACGTAGCTCAGCTGGCTAGAGCACCTGCTTTGCAAGCAGGAAGTCGTGGGTTCGAGTCCCATCGTCTCCACCGGAAACTCCCAGGTCAGAGCATTCAGACCGGCGGGCCGAGTTCGATCCTTGCGGACGAACCCGACGATGACCCAATCGGCGTGTCCGACGCGAATTGTCCGACGCGAATCTCGTTGGGCATCGCCGCGCCGCCGCGTCGTGCAACTCGTCCCCGAGCGGAGGCGCACAACACTCGTCTCCTCCGGAAGATCGCGCAGGGTACGTCAGACGGCGTCGCGGTGAGGAAGATGGGCGCGCACACGCCGCGCGATCCGGGCCAATTCCGGGTGCCGGCTCTCGGGTCCGAGGGGCGGATTTTCGCGCCGGGCGGCGCGGCGCATCCGGGCGACAGGCGCGTGGCGCGAATCCGGGTGGGTGAGGATCCAGAAGCGCTCCTGACGGATCGCGTCGACGACCTCTCGTGCGACCTCGGATGGCGCGATACCTGAATCGATTCCCGTCCGCAACAGGTTGAACATCGTCGATCCCACGTCGTCCTCGGCCGGCGACGGTGCTGTGCCGAGGCGGTCGTTCCACGGACTGTTCATGAGGTCGGTTCGAACGAAGCCGGGACAGAGGCAGGAGACACCGATCGGCGAACCCATTGTGCGGAGCTCGAGGTAGAGGCCCTCACTGAGCGCTACGACGCCGTGCTTGCTGACCCCGTAGGGCACGGCGCCTGCCAGCGCCGTCAGTCCACCCATCGAGGCTGTGTTGACGATGTGCCCTTCGCCCTGGGCCGTCATGATCGGAAGGAAGGCCCGCACACCGTGAATCACCCCGTACAGATCTATCCCGAGCACCCAGTCCCACTCGGACAGCGGACCAGTCCAGGCGTTGCCCCGCCCGGCGACTCCGGCGTTGTTGCAGACCACGTGGGCAGCGCCGTAACGGTCCAACGTGCGCCGAGCGAGCTCGTCGACACTCTCCGCGAGCGAAGCGTCACAGGTCACCGCCATCACGTCACCGCCCCGGGCGGCAACATCATCCGCAACCGCTCGCAGCCTGACATCGTCGATGTCGGCGAGCACCACCCTCATTCCCTCAGCCGCAAACCGCTCGACGAGGGCCCGGCCGATTCCGCTGCCGGCACCGGTCACGACGGCGACCTTGCCCACGAGTCGCTCCACGGCGACCCATGCTACGAGTCAGCCGGCCCAGCACCCAGAATCGCAACTCGGACAAGGTCGCCGGTGACCGGACGCTCGGTGCTCGTGTTGCCGCCACTCCGGCGACGCGTGCCGTGTGATCCGCTCCGGCGCTCAGCTTCGAACCATCAC
>DASUEW010000082.1:0-5128 GCA_036274875.1 Ilumatobacteraceae bacterium | reverse complement strand
TGGATCGCGTCGCGCTCTTCGAGGTACTCGGCCTCGACGTTGGAGAGGTCCTCGTGGCGCTTGGCCTCGTCGACCCAGGTCACGAGGTTGGCCGCGAAGTAGATCACCTTCTCGAGCTGCTTGGCCTTCAGCTCCTCCTTCGGCTCGATGCCGGCGAGGAGGTAGGCGAGCCACGAGCGCGTACCGCGCAGGTACCAGATGTGCACGACGGGAGCCGAGAGCTCGATGTGGCCCATGCGGTCGCGGCGCACCTTCGAACGCGTCACCTCGACGCCGCAGCGCTCGCAGATGATGCCCTTGAAGCGCACGCGCTTGTACTTGCCGCAGTAGCACTCCCAGTCGCGGGTCGGTCCGAAGATCTTCTCGCAGAACAGGCCGTCCTTCTCAGGACGGAGCGTGCGGTAGTTGATGGTCTCCGGCTTCTTCACCTCACCGTGTGACCACATCCGGATCTGGTCGGCGGTGGCCAGCCCGATCTTGAGCTGGTCGAACATGTTCACGTCGAGCATCTGGGGTCCCTGCTTCGTCTCGTATCAGTCGTCGTACGTCGTTGGATGTCGTTGGGGGATTCGGTTGGGTCTGGGGGATGTCGTGCAACTAGCTCGTGTACTAGGTGGTGTACTAGAAGGCGCGCTCGCGACGGTTGTCGCGGTCGTCGTCGTCTGAGCCGCGTTCTGGCCGGGAGATGTCGATGCCGAGCTCCTCGGCGGCGCGGAACACCTCGTCATCGAGGTCACGCATCTCGATCTCGCTGCCGTCGTCGGCGAGCACCTCGACGTTGATGCAGAGCGCCTGCATCTCCTTCATGAGCACCTTGAAGCTCTCGGGCACGCCGGGCTCGGGGATGTTGTCGCCCTTGACGATCGCCTCGTACACCTTGACCCGGCCGAGTACGTCGTCGGACTTGATCGTGAGCAGCTCTTGCAGGCAGTACGCCGAGCCGTAGGCCTCGAGGGCCCACACCTCCATCTCGCCGAACCGCTGTCCGCCGAACTGCGCCTTCCCACCGAGCGGCTGCTGGGTGATCATCGAGTACGGACCGGTCGAGCGGGCGTGGATCTTGTCGTCGACCAGGTGGGCCAACTTCAGGATGTACATGTGCCCGACCGTGATCGGGTTGTCGTACGGATCGCCGGTGCGCCCGTTGTAGAGCGTCGTCTTGCCGTTGGTGCCGATCAGACGGTCGCCGTTGACGCCGTCGGGGTTGAGGTTCTCGAGGATCGTCTGGATCGTCGGGTGCTTGCCGGCGTGCTCGACCTCGTCCCAGTGGGCGCCGTCGAACACGGGCGTGGCGATGAACACCGCCGGCGGGGTGTTCGGGCGGGTCTTGGCCTCGGTGCCACGGATCGGCAGTTCGCCGACGCGCTCGCCGTCCTTGGAGGTCCAGCCCCAGCGGGCGCAGTACCCGAGGTGGGCCTCGAGGACCTGGCCGACGTTCATCCGGCTCGGGACGCCGAGCGGGTTGAGGATGATGTCGACCGGCGTCCCGTCGGTGAGGTACGGCATGTCCTCGATCGGGAGGATCTTGGAGATGACGCCCTTGTTGCCGTGGCGTCCGGCGAGCTTGTCGCCCACCGAGATCTTGCGCTTCTGCGCCACGTACACACGGACCAGCTGGTTGACGCCGGGCGGGAGCTCGTCGCCGTCGTCGCGGTTGAACACCTTGACGTCGATGACCTTGCCCGACTCGCCGTGGGGCACCTTGAGGCTGGTGTCGCGGACCTCGCGGGCCTTCTCACCGAAGATCGCCCGCAGCAGGCGCTCCTCGGGCGTCAGCTCGGTCTCGCCCTTGGGGGTGACCTTGCCGACGAGGACGTCGCCAGGACCGACTTCGGCGCCGATGCGGATGATCCCGCGGTCGTCGAGGTCGGCGAGGATGTCGTCGCTGAGGTTCGGGATGTCGCGGCTGATCTCTTCCGGACCGAGCTTGGTGTCGCGGGCGTCGACCTCGTGCTCGTGGATGTGGATCGACGTCAGGACGTCGTCCTTCACGAGCCGCTCGGAGAGGATGATCGCGTCCTCGAAGTTGTAGCCCTCCCACGGCATGAACGCGACGAGCAGGTTCTTGCCGAGCGCCAGCTCGCCGTGGTCGGTCGACGGGCCGTCGGCCAGGATCGTGGCCTTGCGCACCTTCTCGCCCTCGACGACGCGGGGGCGCTGATTGATGCAGGTGTCCTGGTTGGAGCGGCGGAACTTGGCGAGGCGGTAGACCTTCTTGCCGAGCGTCTTGTACTGGACGGTGATCGAGTCGCCGGTGACCTCGGTGACCTCGCCGTCCTCGACGGCCTGGATCAGGTCGCCGGCGTCGCGCGCCGCACGGTCCTCGATGCCGGTGCCGATGTACGGCGCCTCGGAGCGCACCAGCGGCACGGCCTGCTTCTGCATGTTGGCGCCCATCAGGGCGCGGTTCGCGTCGTCGTGCTCGAGGAACGGGATCAGCGCCGTGCCGACCGAGACGATCTGCTTCGGGCTGACGTCCATGTAGTCGACCTCGGTCGGCGGGACGTAGCCGATGTCGGTGGTCGCGCCGAAGAAGCTCTCGGCCTCGAGCATCTTGCGCAGGTCGTCGAGGCTCGCCGCCTGGGGCGAGCGACGCACGAGCACGCGGTCGCCCTTCAGCGAGCCGTCGGGGTTGATCGGCGTGTTCGCCTGGGCGACGACGTAGTTCTCCTCCTCGTCGGCCGCCATGTAGACGATCTCGCCGGAGACCTTGCCCTTCACGACCTTGCGGTACGGGCTCTCGATGAAGCCGAACTCGTTGACCCTGGCGTACGTCGACAGGCCGCCGATGAGGCCGATGTTGGGGCCTTCCGGGGTCTCGATCGGGCACATCCGGCCGTAGTGGCTGAAGTGCACGTCGCGGACCTCGAAGCCGGCGCGCTCGCGCGACAGGCCACCCGGCCCGAGCGCCGAGAGCCGGCGCCGGTGGGTCAGCCCCGACAGCGGGTTGACCTGGTCCATGAACTGGCTCAGCTGGCTGGTGCCGAAGAACTCCTTGATGGCCGCGACAACCGGGCGGATGTTGATCAGGGTCTGGGGCGTGATCGCCTCGACGTCCTGGGTGGTCATGCGCTCACGCACGACGCGCTCCATGCGCGACAGGCCGATGCGGACCTGGTTCTGGATCAGCTCGCCGACCGAGCGGATGCGCCGGTTGGCGAAGTGGTCCTGGTCGTCGAGGCGGTAGCCCGGCTCCTGCTTGACGAGGTGCAGCATGTACGTGACGGCGGCGAGCACCTCGCACCGGCTCAACACGTGCTGGTCCTCGACGGGCAGGTCGATGTGCTCGTCGGACAAGCCGAACAGGCCCTTGAGCTTGGCGACCTCGGATCCGAGCTTGCGGTTCAGCTTGTAGCGGCCGACCCGGCTCAGGTCGTAGCGGCGGCTCTCGAAGAACGCGTTGCGGAAGTACGCGCGTGCCGACTCGACGGTGGGCGGCTCGCCGGGGCGGGCCCGCTTGTAGATCTCGACGAGTGCCTCGTCCTGGGTTGGAGCGACGTCGCGCTCCTTGTCCCACTGACCCTCGAGGAAGTCGAAGTGGGCGACGAAGCGGTCGAGGAAGCCGGGAACGTTCTCCTCGTCGTAGCCGAGCGCGCGCAGCAGCGTGAAGATTCCCATCCGCCGCTTGCGGGCGACGCGGGTGCCGGCCGTGACGTCCTTGCCGGGACGCTGCTCGACGTCGAACTCCATCCACTCGCCGCGGTACGGGTGGATCGTGCCCTTGACGAGCTGGTGCTTGGTCAGGTTGCGGAGGCGGAACCGCTCGCCGGGCTCGAAGATGACGCCGGGGCTGCGGACCAGCTGCGACACGACGACGCGCTCGGTGCCGTTGACGATGAACGTGCCCTTCTCGGTCATCACCGGGAAGTCGCCCATGAACACGGTCTGCTCTTTGATCTCGCCCGTGTTGCGGTTCATGAACCGGGCGCGCACGAACACCGGCGCGCTGTAGGTCATGTCCTTCTCCTTGCACTCCTCGACCGAGAACTTCGGCGGCGGACGCAGGTCCTCGTCGAACGGGTCGAACTCGAGCTCGAGCTGGAGCGACTCGGAGAAGTCCTTGATCGGACTGATGTCGCGGAACGTGTTGGCGAGCCCCTCGTTCAAGAACCAGTCGAAGCTCGACCGCTGGATGGCGATCAGGTCGGGGAGCTCGAGTGGCTCGTCAAGGTTTGCGAACGAGTAGCGCTCACGGGAGGTAGAGCGAGTGGCCACAGATCACCTCTGTTCCGGGATGGCACGGTCGGATGCGGCCGCGGGCGCGCCAATGGACACCGCAAAACAGGGTGAACGGAACGGGCAACGCACGGCAACCGGGGATGCTACCTGGGGCGTGCAGAAACGTCAACTACCGTCCGCGCCAAATCAGATTCGGCCCCAACGGCGCCGGATTGCGGGACACGGTAAAGAACCCGCACCCGTCTGTCAAGCATCGCAGGTCCGCCGAGGCGGCGTGCTCAGGTGTTCACTTCAGCTCGACGCTGGCGCCGGCGTCTTCGAGCTTGGCCTTGGCCGCCTCGGCGGCCTCCTTGGTGGCCTTCTCGAGAACCGCCTTGGGAGCGCTGTCGACGACGTCCTTGGCCTCCTTGAGGCCCAGGCTGGTCAGCTCGCGCACGACCTTGATCACCTGGATCTTCTGGGCGCCGGCACCGAGGAGGACGACATCGAACTCGTCCTTCTCCTCCTCGACGGGAGCGGCCGCGGCGCCGCCGGCGGCCCCGGCCGCGGCGACTGCGACGGGTGCCGCGGCGGTCACACCGAACTTCTCCTCGAACGCATCGAGCAGTTCCTTGAGCTCGATCACCGTCATGTTGCTGATGGCCTCGAGCACGTCTTCTTTGGTTGTGGTTGCCATGGTGTTCTCCTGGTTCAGAAATGGTTGGTGTCGGTGTTGTGCGATTGATGGATGTCTGGAGGTGCCTAGGCCGTGTCCGATGGCGGCGGCGCCGCGTCGGCCGTGTCATCGGGCTCAGGGTCAGACGGCGAGGCCGCCTCGACCGGGTCGGACTCCGACGACGACACCGCCTCGACCGGCTCAGACTCCGACGACGACACCGCCTCGACCGGCTCAGACTCCGACGACGACACCGCCTCGACCGGCTCAGACTCCGACGACGACACCGCCTCG
>DASUEW010000081.1:0-2682 GCA_036274875.1 Ilumatobacteraceae bacterium | reverse complement strand
TCCGTTCTTCGACCTGGCCACCATCGGCGCGATCGTCGTCAAGTCGCTCGCCGCCTTCGAGTGGGCAGGGAACCCGGCGCCCCGCCTGCACCCGACGCCACAGGGGTTGCTGAACTCGGTCGGGCTGCAGGGCCCCGGGATCCCGCACTGGCTGGCCAACGAGCTGCCCCGCCTCCTCGATCGCGGTGCGACGGTCGTGGCGAGCATCTGGGGACGAACGGTCGACGAGTACCGGCGCGCCGCCGAGCTGTTGGTGGCGGCGCCAGATGCCGTGGTCGCCGTCGAGGTCAACCTGTCGTGTCCCAACCTCGAGGGCCGCGGCGGGATGTTCGCCCACGACGAGGAGATGTCGGCGGCCGTGATCGGCGCCACCGACGGATGTGGCCGCCCGCGGTGGGCGAAGCTGAGCCCGAACACGGACCGACTCGTCGAGGTGGCGCGAGCTGTACGCGCCGCGGGCGCCGACGCCGTCACCCTCGTCAACACGTTGCTCGGGATGGTCGTCGACCCCACGACGCGCCGCCCCGCGCTCGGGGCTGGTGGGGGCGGGTTGTCGGGTCGCGCGATCCATCCGGTCGCCGTCCGGGCCGTGCACGACGTGCACCAGGCCTGCCCCGACCTGCCGATCGTCGGTGTCGGCGGCGTGGCGAGCGGGTGGGATGCCGCCGAGCTGATGATCGTCGGTGCGAACGCCGTCCAGGTCGGAACCGCCACGTTCGAGGACCCGGCGGCGCCCCGCCGTGTTCTCGACGACCTGGTCAGGTGGGCCGACGCGGCGGGCATCCGCCACTTGGCCGATTTGGGCGCGCTAGCGTGAATCACATGGCAACACCTCCGCAGTTGACCCCGGAGCAGCGAACCGCAGCACTCGCCAAAGCGGCCGAGGCACGGGCCGCACGAGCCGAGATCAAGGCGCGGCTGAAGATGGGGTCGATGACCCTGTCCCAGGCCCTGGCCTCGGACGACAACAACGTTGGCAAGCTCAAGGTCGTGTCGATGCTCGAATCCCTCCCGGGCGTCGGCAAGGTCAAGGCGCGTCGCGTGATGGACGAGATCGGCATCGCTGACAACCGCCGCGTGCAGGGACTCGGCACCCAACAGCGGGCTGCGCTCCTCCAACAACTCGGCCAGCAATCCGGTACGTGATCCGTTGATCTTCGTCGTCTCCGGTCCCGGGGGCGTCGGGAAGGGCACGATCGTCGATGAGCTGGTGTCGCGCGATCCGAGGTTGCACCTGAGCAGGTCGTGGACGACACGCGGTCAACGACCCGGTGAGCCCGACAGCGCGTACGTGTTCACGACGCCGGAGGAGTTCGAGGCCCGCGTTGAAGCCGGGGGGTTCCTCGAGTGGACCGAGTTCCTCGGCAACTACTACGGCACGCCGGTGCCCGACGAGGCGTTCCTCGGTCCCGACACCGACACCGATCTCGTGCTCGAGATCGAGGTCGACGGTGCCCAGCAGGTCATTCACCGCCACCCCGACGCGATCCTGATCTTCGTGCTGCCACCGTCGCGCGACGAGCAGGAGCGCCGCCTGCGCAATCGCGGTGACTCGGGCGACAGGGTGCTCGCCCGCCTGCGCAAGGCCGAGCTCGAAGAGCCGGTCGGACGGGCACTGGCCGACCATGTCGTCGTGAACGACGATCTCGAGCAGACGATCGACGAGCTCGCCGCCATCATCGAATCGGAGCGCAGCCGGTAGGCTTGCAGGGCTGTCGTACCGCGTGATCAGCCACGCGTGCGACGCCGCTAGCACCCTGCGACCATCCCGCGCCCACCGGCGACGACCTAAGGAGCCCGGCCATGGCCCAATCCCACGACACGATGATGAACCCTCCGATCGAGGGATTGCTCGCTCGTGTCGATTCCAAGTTCAGCCTGGTCACGCTCGCCGCACGGCGCGCCCGCAACATCAACTCCTACTTCAACCAGCTCGGCGAGGGGTTGGGTCACATGATCCCACCCCAGGTCTCGTCGGTCGCCCGCAAGCCGCTGAGCATCGCGTTCGAGGAGATCTCGGCCGACAAGATCGTGTGGACCGAGCCGCCAGAGCCCGTGAGCGACGACGAAGCGGATTCGGCGGACAACGGGGCAGGTTGACCGGGGCCATGCTCTCCGGCCGTCGCGTCGTTCTCGGCGTCAGTGGCGGCATCGCTGCCTACAAGGCCGTGGAGGTCTGCCGCCGACTGGTCGACGCCGGGGCCCACGTGGTGCCCGTGATGACGAAAGGGGCCGAGCACTTCCTCGGACGTGTGACGCTCAGCGCGCTCGCCAGCGAACCCGTACAGACGGCCCTCTTCGACGGGCCAGTGCCGATCCCGCACACCAAGCTCGGACAGTCGGCCGACCTGATCGTGGTCGCCCCGGCGACGGCTCGCGTCATCGCGGCGTACGCCCACGGTCTGTCGACCGATCTGCTCACCAACACACTGCTCGCCACGCGGGCACCCGTCGTGATCTGCCCAGCCATGCATTCGGAGATGTGGGAACACCCGGCGGTCGTCGACAACATCGAGATCCTGCGCCGGCGCGGGGTTCACATCGTGGAGCCCGAGACCGGCCGCCTCGCCGGGGGTGACGTCGGCAGCGGTCGTCTCGCGTCGCCGGTCGACATCGTCGCCGCCGCCGTTCGGGCGCTCGGACCTGCCGATCTCGCCGGCGCTCGGGTCGTCGTGAGCGCCG
>DASUEW010000080.1:0-3211 GCA_036274875.1 Ilumatobacteraceae bacterium | reverse complement strand
CTGCAGGGCGGCGAGGGCGTCGACGTCGGCCGGTTCGACACGCCACCGGGCATCGGCCCGGCGGCGGAGTGCGCCGAGCCCGCTGCACGGTGCGTCGATCAGCACCGCGTCGAAGCTCCCGACCCGGAACGGCGGCGCAGTCCCGTCGGCCGCGACCGTCGAGGCGCTGTGACCGAGACGCGCGAGGTTGTCGACGACGAGACCGAGGCGCGTCTGGCGGATGTCCATCGCCACGACGTGCGCTCCGGTGGCGGCGAGCGCTGTCGACTTGCCGCCGGGCGCGGCGCACACGTCGAGGACGCGCTCACGCGGCTTCGCCCCGACTGCCGAGGCGACCCATTGCGACGACAGATCCTGCACGTACCCGTCGTCGCGCTGGGTGACGGGCGGTGGCTCGTTCATGCGGACCATCGCTGCGGTCGCATCGGCCGCACCCAGCTCGGCGATCAATCGGGCGGCCAGCCAGTCGGGATAGCTGAGCCGCGCCGCGTCGGACGGCCATCGCATGGGGCCGGCGGCCGAGAGCTTGCGCAGGACCGCGTTCACGAAGCCTCGCGTCCGCTGCGGCGCGAGGGCGACGGTCTCGCTGACGGCTGCGTGCGGTGGAATGTGGGCGTACTCCAACTGGTACGCGCCGAGTCGAAGAAGCGTGCGCGTGGCCTCGTCCGGTGGAACGGCGATGAACCGATCGAGAAGCGTGTCGCACGCGCGTCTCATACGGGTCGTGCCGTAGACGAGATCGGTGGCGAAGCGCCGATCCGAATCGGAGAGCTCGCTCGCCGCGAGTGCGGATCGCATCACGAGGTTCGCGTACGCGCCCTGACTCTCGATGCGGCGCAGCGCGTCATAGGCGATGCGGCGCGACGACGGTTCGGGGGTCACGCGAACCACTCGCCGTCGGCCAGCCGGGCGCCCCTGCGCCAGTCGTCGAAGGTCATCGGCCGCCGACCTTCCGGCTGCACGACCGTCGGTGCCAGCCGATCGTCGAGGATCTCGGCCTCGATGACCTTGATGCGGGAACCCCGCCACATCGTCCACGCGCCTCCGACACGCACGAGCCGATCGAGCTCCACCGCTGGTCGCGCCCAGTCGAGCCGCAACTCCTCCGGGGTGATCTTGGCGGCGTACGACGGCTCGCCCACCTGGGGCGTGGGGCTGTCGAGCCCGTCGCGGAGCTGAGAGACGAGCAGCGCCGTGCCCGCGGTCACGAGCTTGCGGCGCAGTTCGGCTGCCGTCTCACGAGCACCGATCGGGACGGCCACGCAGGCGTGCACGTCGCCGGTGTCGAGACCTTCGGCCACCTGCATCAGACACACGCCGGTCTCGTCGTCACCGGCCAGGATCGCCCGTTCGACCGGCGCCGCGCCGCGCCATCGGGGGAGCAACGAGAAGTGGAGGTTGATCATCGGGAGTCGGGCGAGCACGTGCGGCTTGATCAGCTGGCCGAAGGCGACGACGACCCCGAGCTCGGCATCGACGTCGAGCACGTCGTCGACGACGTGGCGCACGTCGAGCCCGAGCGCGCTCGCCGCCATCGAGACCGGGCTGGGCGAGGTGTCGGTGCCCCGCCCCCGTCGCCGGTCGGGTCTGGTCACCACCATGGCCACGTCGTGACCGTCGGCGACGAGTGCCTCCAGCGGGGGCACCGCGATCTCGGGCGTGCCGAGGAACGCGAGCCTCACGTGAGGCGGAGCCGGCGCTTGCGAGGAGGACCGACGTGGGTGTCCTCCTGCAACCGGCGGTACTCGGCCAGCGCCGCCTTGCGCTGATCGGGCGTCATCCGGTCGAACATCAACACCCCGTGCAAGTGGTCGAGCTCGTGCTGGTACAACCGGGCCTCGAGCTCGTCGGCCTCGATCTCGATCGTCTCGCCGTCGAGCCCGACACCGCGCATCAGGACCTGCTTGGGGCGCGCCATCTCGACGTACAGGCCAGGGATCGACAGGCACCCTTCGTCGTACACCCACTCGCCCGACGACTCGACGATCTCGGGGTTGAACACCGCCATCGGTCGATCGTCGAGCTCCCAGACGAACACCTGCTTCTGCACCCCGATCTGCGGTGCCGCCAGCGCGATCCCGAGGTCGGACTCGTACAGCGTGTCGAACATGTCGTCGACGAGCCTGATCAGCTTGCCGTCGACTTCGGTGACCGGCGCGGCCTTCGACTTGAGCACCGGATCGCCATACGTCCGTATCGAGAACGCCACATCACCAGGTTATCCAGCCGGGGCCGAGAGCAGGTCCGTGCGACATCCGGCACGTCACTGTCAAGATGTCGGCAACGGCGCCGACGACCCGGTGTTGGCGCCCTCGACCCACCTGTCATGCCGCCGCCGCACCACTACTTCGAGGACTCGCCGCAGTCGCGATCCGACGAGCGCACGATCGACGTCGCGCTCCCGGACGTCTCGTTCGAGATGCGAACCGATCGCGGGGTGTTCAGCCACGGACGGCTCGACACGGGGACCGCGATCCTCCTGCGCGGAGCTCCTCCACCGCCCCCCGACGGAACGTTCGTCGACCTCGGATGCGGTGCCGGCGCGATCGCGCTGACGCTCGCGATGCGGTCGCCGCAGGCGCGTGTGCTCGCGGTCGACGTGAACTCTCGGGCGCGCTCACTTTGCAGCGGCAACGCTGCTCGCCTCGAACTGACGAACGTGACCGTCGCCCACCCCGACGACGTGCCTCGTGATATCGCCGTCGACCTGATCTGGTCGAACCCGCCGATCCGCATCGGCAAGCCGGCGCTCCACGCGATGCTCGCGACGTGGCTCGGGCGGCTGGCATCGGACGGGTCGGCCGTGCTCGTCGTCCAACGCCACCTCGGCGCCGACTCGCTCGAGCGATGGCTGCGTTCGAACGGGCACGCGACGCGCCGTCTCGCCGCCCGCGCCGGCTACCGACTGCTCGAGTGCATACCGTCTGCATTGTCAGGCATTGGTGGCGACGTCGGACGCCCTTCGTGACGTGCTTACTACGATGCGTTGACGTGGTTGACCACGCGAGGTGATGACATCGCCGCTCTAGGTAGATGTATTCCCAGCGTGCACGTCAGATGAACACGACGCCGAGATTGGAACGTGATATGTTTCAAATCGCCACGTAGAGTGAACACTGGCTGAGGCGCGACGAGTCGTTTGGGGGCAAGGCCATGGAAGAGAGCAGAGAGAGGGCGGGCAAGAGCATGAGGAATCAGCGGACGGCACGGC
>DASUEW010000079.1:0-4966 GCA_036274875.1 Ilumatobacteraceae bacterium | reverse complement strand
GCCGAGCCCCGGGTACAGCGAATCGCCGACACCGAGCGCCGGCTCGACCGGCTCGACCGCCCGGCTCGCCGACGTGGTCGTCGGCGCCGGTGTCGTAGGCGCCGGTGTGTCGGGTGCGGGCGTGGATGGTGCCGTGGTCGTCGTCGACGGCGACGTGGATGTCGTCGTCGTCGGCGGATCAGCGGCACGTGCGTATCCGCCCTCGGACCCTCCGGACGAGCACGCGGCGACGATCCCGATGCCGACCAGCAGGATCGCCGACACTCGCACGGATCCGGCCCGACGCACCGCGCGCACGGTACCGCTCGACGTCCCCAACGCGGACGCGGGCCTCCTTGACGATTCCCATACCCCGTCAAGTCTTCGCAAAGCAATCTCAAGCACCACGGCCAGGCCGCCGATCTCTTGGATAGCCCCGCCTAGCTGAACAGGAGCGCTTGACCCGAATGCGAGTCCGCCGATCGATCGTCCACCGCGTCACCGTCGCTGCCTCGATCGCGGCGGTCGTTTTCGCCGGCCAGATCCCGACCGCGGACGTTGTCAGCGCTGCCGAGATCAGTTCCTGGCTCCCCACGGTCAACGCCTACCGGGCGATGTCGGGTCTCGAACCGGTCACCGAGAACACCGAGTGGTCGGCTCAGGCCCAAGCTCACGCGTGCTACCTGCTCTACAACGACATCACGCACGACGAGGTCCCCGGGAACCCCGGTTACACCGTCGGCGGAGACATTGCCGGCAACAACGGCAACGTCGCCGTCAGCAGCAGCGCCACGGCAACGGCCCGCAATCACATCGATCTGTGGATGACCGGCCCGTTCCACGCCCTCGGCATCCTGCGCCCGAAGCTCGCCACGACCGGTTTCGGGATCTGCGTCGACGAGACGACTCCCAAGTGGCACTCGGGCGCGACGCTCGACGTGCTCCGCGGCATCGACTCGAACCGCGCCAGTCCGACAATCGCGACCGTGTTCCCTGGGCGCAATGCCACTCTTGCGCTCGACCACTTCGTCACGGAGTCGCCCAACCCGCTGACGTTCTGCGGCTGGTCGGGCGCTGCCGGTCTCCCGCTGATCGCGATGATGCCCGGCTCGGTCAGCTCGGCGAGCGCCACGCTCGTCGGTCCGGCCGGTCCGATGGAGACGTGTGTGCTGCACGGCGAGAACACCACCGGCACGGCACAGTCCATCCTTCGCTCCGACAATGCCGTGGTCGTCGTCCCCCGCCAACCACTCGCCCCGGGCACATACACCTCGACCGTGAACACGACCGGCGGCAACGTCACGTGGTCGTTCACGATCGACCCGAACGCGACTCTGCAGCCACCGTCGATCGACCTTCCCGACACGGCGCCGGCGAGCGCCCGTTCGACGTTCGAACCCGTCGAGCCGTATCGCTACGCCGACTCCCGCGTCAGCCGCCAGGTCGTCCGACTCCGGGCCGGCGTCCCGACCACGGTCGACATCGGCGGGACCGACCTCACCGCGGTCAGCGCCAACTTCACCGTCGCCAGTCCGTCCGCTGCCGGCTTCCTCACGGTCTACAACTGCTCGGCTCAGGTTCCGACCGTGTCGACCCTGAACTTCACCCTTGGCGCCGTACCGAACCAGGCAGTCGTCCCTCTCTCGCAGGGCAACCTGTGCCTGTTCTCGCCCGCCGACACCGAGATCATCATCGACATCAACGGATACTTCAGGGCCGGATCGACCTCGACGTCGTCCGGATTCGAGCCCCTCCCGCCGAGGCGCCTCTACGACACCCGACCGTCCGAGATCCTGGCCCTCGAGCCTGGCGTCCTGCGCTCGATCAAGGTCGAGGGCGTGGCGGGCGGAGCGCCCGCGAATGCCAACGCAGTGGCGGTGAACCTCACGGTCGTCGCAGCGTCCGACTACGGCTTCGTCAGGGCCTATGCGTGCGACCAGGCCGGCACCAGCGAGGTCTCGAACGTCAACTTCGGACCACTCGAGAACCGTGCCAACTCGGCCATCGTCCCGACCTCGGCCGCCGGCACGATCTGCGTCGTCTCGAACGCTGCGACCGACCTGCTCGTCGACATCTCCGGTTACTTCGTCGCCGGTGGCGGGCTCCAGTTCACGCCACTCGAGCCGGTGCGCTTGCTCGACACCCGGTCGCCCTACGTCGAGCTCAACCCGGCGACGGATGGGTCCACGCTCTCCGCTGGGCAGGTCGTGCGACTCACGGTTGCGGGCACCCGCGGAGTCCCGGCCAACGCCAAGGCGGTGTCGGTGAACCTCACAGCTGCCGGCTCCTCCGACTCGGGCTTCGTGACCGCCTATCCGTGCGGCGCCGTGCCCACCGTGTCGAACCTGAACTTCAGCCAGACGACGCCCGCCATCGCCAACGGGGCGCTCGTGCGGCTGAGCGCCGCCGGCGAGCTGTGCCTCTTCACGAGCAACGCCGTCCACCTCATCGTCGACATCAACGGCGTCTGGTTCTGACCACCGCGGCGTGGACGATCCGCCATCAACGGCGGATCATCGGATCGTCGACCGCCGCCCGGTAGCGCACGGTGTAGACCGACTCCCCCGACAGGATCGCCCCGCGGGCCAGCAAACGGCCGTGCTGCCAGTTCGACAGGCCGAGCTCGGGGGTGTCGAGTGCGTACTGGCCGTCGACCCACCGCGTGAACCCGTCCCCGACGAACGGGGCGTCGACGGCTGCGTAGAAGCGGTCGTGCTCGGTCGCGTCGCTGCTGACCAGTGAGGCGATGAAGCGCGGACTGTGCCGGTTGCACAGCCGCACGGCGGCGTCGACGTCCTCGACGACGACCAGTGTCATCTCCGGTGAGCGCTCCCACTCCCATTCCGTGCCCAGGTCGTCGGCGCCGATGGCGGACGCGAAGGGCTCGTCGTGGTCGCCGTCGGCCCGCCGGACCTTCACCCGTCGCTCGAATTCGATCGGGTCGACGTAGGGCACCGAGGACTCCTCGACGTGGAGTCGCCCGTCGGTGCCGCCGCGAGCGGCGGCTTCGCCGAGCGCGGCCACGACGATCGGGACGAGTTCCTCCGCCCTGGCCCTTGGAACGCAACAGACGTTGACGGTGTTGCAGACCTTGCGGTCGAGCGAGCTCACGAGCGAGTGGTGAAGGCGCGCCATGTCGGCGGTCTCGCCGGCGACGAGCCACGCGCCACCTGTGCCGTGCAGGCTGACCGCCACCCCGGCCTGGCGGGCGACCGCGCCGAGTTGCGCCACGGCCGGCCCCGATCCCCTGGCGACCGCCAGCGCCAGCCGGCGATCACCGAACAGCGCCCAGCCCGCCGAACGTTCAGCGGAGGCGACGAGGGCGATCGTGCCGGCGGGCAACCCGGCCGCGGCGAGCGCCGGATCGAGCGCGTGCTCGACGACCGCGGTGGCCGTCCCGAGCGCATCGGACCCGATCCGGAACACTGCCGTGTTACCGGTGCGCACCACCCCGGCGGCGTCGGCGAAGACGTTCGGCCGCCCCTCGAACACGAACGCCACGACGCCGAGCGGAGCCCGCCTGACATCGAGGGCCCAACCCTCGTGGACGCGAGTCTCGACCTCGCGATCGCGACCGCCCGGGGCGTCGCGCCACGTGCGAAGGCCGGCGACCATGTCGGCACGCATCGCCGGCGACAGCTCCAGCCGGGTGGTCGAGCGACCGGCGGCGCGAGCACGGTCGACATCGCTTCGGTTCGCCGCCGCGATCGGCCCGAATGTCGTGTCGTCGGCGAGACGGGCGGCGAACACGTCGAAGAACTGCGTGATCTGGGCCTCCGAGCACGACCCGAGCACCTCGAAGGCGGCGAGCGCGGAGTCGACCGCCGCGGTGGCGCGCACGTGCTCTGCCGCAGGGACGTGCAGCAACGCGCCGGTGTCCTGCACGACGACGAGGCGATCGCCCGGCGCAAACCGCGCCGCCAGGTCGTCGGGGACGAACGTCACGCGATCTCCGCCGAACACGATCGGCTGCCCGGCGGTGAGTGTTCGCAGCGGCTCGATCATGAACGTGGAAACTAGGCTGCGCACGGTGACTGATGTTGCCGACGACAAACATGCGCAGTTGTACTTCCGCCAACTCCTCTCGGGGCGGGACTTCGCGGTGGGTGACCCGATCGCCTCCCAGATGGTGAACTTCGCGTACCTGCTCGGCGACCGATCGACCGGCGAGTGCCTGCTCGTCGACCCGGCGTACGCGGTCGGCGAGTTGCTCGACGCCGCGGCGGCCGACGACATGCGGGTCACCGGCGTGCTGGCGACCCACTACCACGCCGACCACATCGGGGGTTCGATGATGGGTCTCGACATCGAGGGGATCGCGGCCCTGCTCGAACGTCAGGCGTGTCCGATCCACGTCCAGCGCGCCGAGGTCCCGTGGGTCACGCGCACCACGGGACTCACCCTCGCCGACGTGACCGCTCACGATCCCGGCGACATCGTGTCGGTCGGAGCGATCGGCGTCGAGCTGGTGCACACGCCGGGGCACACGCCAGGCAGCCAATGCTTCCTCGTCGACGGACGGCTGGTGTCGGGCGACACCCTGTTCCTCGACGGATGTGGACGCACCGACCTTCCCGGCAGCGATCCGGGTGCGATGGTCGAGAGCCTCAACCGGCTGGCCAAGATCGCCGACGACGTGATCCTCTACCCGGGTCACCGCTACTCGATCGCGTCGAGCGCCCTGATGGGCTCGGTGAAGGCCTCGAACTGGGTCTTCGACCAACTCGCCGGCCAGTAACCGCCGAACTGTCTGCTTCAAACGCAGCCACGGGCCGAATGAAGCAGACAGAACGCCGGGGTTTCACCACGTGTCGATGAACGACCGCCGCCGCCTGGAACGGTCGGCTGGTGGCGCGGCGCGGAGCAGCGTCGTGATCCAACGCCGCGAGTCGGCCGGATCGATGACGTCGTCGATCTCGAACACCGACGCGATGCTGAGCGCCTTGCCCCGTTCGTACATCCGGGCGACCATCTCGGCGAACAGGGC
>DASUEW010000078.1:0-4089 GCA_036274875.1 Ilumatobacteraceae bacterium | reverse complement strand
GGCGTACGTGTTCCCCGAGGCCGACTGACTCGACTTCCAGTCTGGTTGTCGCCGGTTCGGGACGCTCCGCTCAGGGGCGGTTGCGGCCGAGCGCGTCGTGGCTCGACACCCAGTCGCCGTGCAGCACGGCGGCGCTGAGCGAGATGTCGCCGGCGAGCACGACGGCAGCCACGATCTCGGCGAACTTGGCCACGTTGCCGGCGCCGTAACAGCCGAGCATGTCGAGGCACTCGCGCTGCGTCGCCAACCCGGTGCCGCCGCCGTACGTGGCGACGATCAGTGACGGGATCGTCACCGACCAGTAGTAGTTGCCGTCGTCGAGCAGTTGGCTGTACGTGATCGCGGCGTGCGACTCGGCCACGTTGGCGACGTCTTGGCCGGTGGCGATGAACAGCGCAGCGATGCCGTTGGCGGCGTGGGCGCCGTTGTTGGCCGCGCCGCTCAGGAGTGCCCCGACGTTCGATACCTGACGCCAGCGGAACATCGTGCGCGTGTCGACCCCCATGAGCTCGGCGAGCACGCGTCGGTCGAGCGTCGCCTCGGCGACGACGCGCTTGCCGCGCGTGAGCAACGTGTTGATCGCCGAGTGCTTCTTGTCGGTGTCGACGTTCCCGGACAGGACGTACTCGAGCTCACCCGGGTAGTTCGCACGGATCCACTCGCACGCGGCGAGCGTCGCCTTGCCCGTCATGTTCTGGCCGGCGGCGTCGCCGGTGGTGTAGTTGCAGCGCAGGAAGCGGATGGGTCCGACCGCGTGCTGCGTGACGTTGGTCAGCCGGCCCGACCGCGTGGTGGCCTCGGCCACCGATCGGATCTGATCGAGGTGGGCGTCGACCCAGGCGCCGAACTCCCGGGCATGGAGCGCATCGGGGAGGACGAAGGCGGGGGCGCGCTGCATCGAGTCACCGACGACGGTGGTGGTGACGCCGCCGCACTCGCTGAGCACCCGCATGCCGCGGTTGTAGCTGGCGACCAGCGTGCCCTCGGTGGTGGCGAGCGGGATGTAGAAGTCTCCCTGTGCGTGCTCGCCGTTGATGCGCAGTGGTCCGGCGACGCCGATCGGCACCTGCGCGATGCCGAGGAAGTTCTCGATGTTGCCGGGCAGTGTGGCGGGGTCGAACGAGTATCGCCCGACATGGTCGAGGCGGGCGCCGGTGTGCGCCTCGACGAACGCGCGCCGGCGCTCCGCCTGCTCGGCGGTGTAGTCGTTGGTGGTGTCGCGCGGGATGGGCTCCCGTGCGTGCCCGGACGGCTCCGTCACGTCGGCGACCTCCACTCGGTGATGCGGGCCGACTGTACAGCGGACCTGGTCACCCGGCGGATGTGGGCTCGAAGCGAGCGGTGAAGTGGCGCAGGGTTCGCGGCTCTTCGACGATACGGAAGCCGGTGAGATCGCCGGCTCGCTCGGCGACGTGCGTGCACACCTCGACGACGTAGTCGATGTGGCTCTGCGTGTAGGTGCGCCGCGGGATCGCGAGCCGCACCAGCTCGAGCGCGGCCGGGGTCTCGGACCCGTCGGGATGACGCCCGAACATCACGGTGCCGATCTCGCAGGCACGGATGCCTCCCGCCTGGTACAGCTCGACCGCGAGCGCTTGCCCTGGATAGTGCAGCGGTGGGATGTGCGGTAGCAGCGCGCGTGCGTCGATGTAGACGGCGTGGCCCCCGATCGGTTGCACCACCGGTATCCCCGCCTGTGCCAGACCGCCACCCAGGTAGGCGGTGGACCGGATGCGGTATTCCAGGTAGTCGTGCTCGACGACCTCGCGCAGACCCTGGGCGATGGCTTCGAGGTCACGCCCGGCGAGACCGCCGTAGGTGGGGAACCCCTCGGTGAGGATGAGCACGTTGCGGCATTGCGCGGCCAGTTCCTCGTCGCGCATCGCCAGCCAACCGCCGATGTTCGCCAACCCGTCCTTCTTGGCGCTCATCGTCATGCCGTCGGCCAGCGATCCGAGCTCGCGCACGATGTCCCGGACGTCGCGATCGTGCTGGCCGTCCTCGCGCTCGCGAATGAACCAAGCGTTCTCTGCGAAGCGGCAGGCGTCGAGGAACAGCGGTATCCCGTACCGGTCGCAGAGTTGGCGCACACCGCGAATGTTGGCCAGCGAGACCGGCTGACCTCCGCCGGAGTTGTTGGTGACGGTGACGAAGACCACTGGCACGTCGGCACCGCGTGAGTCCAAGAGCGCATCGAGCCGGGCGAGGTCCATGTTGCCCTTGAACGGGTGCGTGTTCGACGGATCGCGTGCCTCCTCGATCACCAGGTCGACGGCTTCGGCGCCGGTTACCTCGACGTTGGCCCGGGTCGTGTCGAAGTGCGTGTTGTTCGGGACCACCTTGCCCGGTCCGCCGATCACGCTGAACAGGATCCGCTCCGCCGCCCGACCCTGGTGGGTGGGGATCACGTGCGGGAATGGGAACAGCTCCTGGACGGCCTCGAGGAACCGGAACCACGACGGCGACCCGGCATAGCTCTCGTCGCCGCGCTGGATGCCGGCCCACTGCTCCTCCGACATCGCGCCGGTGCCGGAGTCGGTCAGCAGGTCGATCAGCACGTCGCGCGACCGCAGGCCGAACAGGTTGTAGCCGACGTCGATCATCGCCTGCCGGCGTTCCTCCCCCGTCGTCATCCTCAGCGGCTCGACCGAGTGGATCCGGAATGGCTCGATGATGGTGCGGAACTGCATGACCACGATTCTTGTCCCCCTTCCTCAAGGAGTGATGAAGGAGCGATCGCTGGGTCTGCAAGCATTCGAGGAACGGCAAAGAGGAGGAGCGTGGATGCGGATCGGAATCTGTACAGGAGGTGGCGACGTTCCCGGGCTCAACCCGTGCATCAAAGCGGTCGTCACCCGAGTCGCCGATGGCGGCCACGACGTGATCGGCATCCGCCGCGGCTGGGCGGGTCTCCTCGAGACGAATCCCGACGACGAGGAGACGCTCGCGGCGAACGTGATCCAGCTCACCCCCAATGCGGTGCGCACGATCGACCGGACTGGCGGGACGATCCTCCACACGTCACGCACCAACCCGGGCCGGGTCAAGACGAGCAACGTGCCGGCATTCCTCGCCAGCCAGGCCGTCGGCGACGGGCCGCACGACTTCACCGCACACGCGTTGCGCGTGATCGAGCATCTCCGCCTCGACGCGCTGATCCCGATCGGCGGTGACGACACGCTGTCGTACGGCCTGCGCCTTCACGACGAAGGCGTACCGGTCATCGCCATCCCGAAGACGATGGACAACGACGTCCACGGAACGGACTACTGCATCGGCTTCTCGACCGCGGTCACGCGGGGCGTCGAGATCATCCATGCGCTCCGCACGTCGACCGGATCGCACGAGCGCATCGCCGTCGTCGAGCTGTTCGGCCGCTACAGCGGCGAGACCTCCCTGATCACCGCCTACCTCGCCGGTGCCGATCGAGCCGTGATCTCCGAGGTGCCCTTCGACGTCGAACGGCTCGCCGACTTCCTGGTCGCCGACAAACACCGCAACCCGTCGAACTACTCGATCGCGACGATCTCGGAGGGGGCGACGATCTCAGGCGGCGAGATGATGCTCGCCGGCGAAGCCGACGCCTACGGACATCGCAAGCTCGGTGGCATCGGCGCCACGGTTGGCGACATGATCGGCCGGCTCACCGGCGAGGGCATCGTCCTCCAACAGGTCGCCTATCTCATGCGATCCGGCAGCCCGGATTCCCTCGACCTCATGGTGGCCACGAACTACGCCGTGATGGCCGCCGACCTCGTGCTCGAAGGCCTGTCCGGGCGCATGGTCGCGCTGCGCGGCGGCACCTACACCAACGTTCCGATCAGCTTCACCGGAGAAGGTGTGAAGCGCGTCGACGTCGACGAGCTCTACGACATCGACAACTACCTGCCGAAGGTGCGCCACGTCGCCGGCAAACCGATGTTCCTGTACTGAGCAAAGGAGATCGTCGTGGTCAAGTTCGGCTGGTTGTCCCCCGTTGCCGGGCATGCGGGCAGCAACTTCCAACCCATCGTGATGTACCAGGAGGAGCACATCCTCCCCCACGTCCTGCCCCACTTCGACTCGGTGTGGATCGCCGATCACTTCTAC
>DASUEW010000077.1:0-4012 GCA_036274875.1 Ilumatobacteraceae bacterium | reverse complement strand
CGACGACAACGCAGCCTGGGGTGACGACCACGACGGCTGGCGCGACCACGACCACCGCAGCCGCGACGACCACTGTGGTTGGTCAAGAAGGCCCCACCAGCACGGTCGATCAGTCCTCGGGCGCGGCGACGACCACCGTTCCGGTCGGGAGGTCACTGCCGGCGACCGGCAACGGTTCGACCAGCCTCGTCGTGATCGCCCTGACGATGATCGGCATCGGTGCGGTGATGCTGCGGCTGAGCACCAGATCGACACACTGATCGCACGCTGACCACGGCTCGATCCGCCGGATCACACGTCCGGCGGGTCGACCGCGATCCGCAGACGCGAGCCACGGGGTCGCTCGGCGTCGAGCAGCGCCGTTCCGAGCGCCATCCACTCATCCGTCCTGACGAGGTAGTGGGCGTCACCACCAGAAACCTCGACACCGTGGAGTCCGGTGACGAACTCGTCGCTGCCCGCGCCTGATACGGCCGCGAGCGCGCAGTACGGGGGCAACCCGAACGTCCTGCGGCTGAGCGCCTCGTGTTCGGCGAGCCGTCCCGGATCGGCGAGCTGGGCGGCGCGGATCACCTCGTGACCGGGGAGCAGTGTCTGCACCACGATCCGCCCGCCGCGTTTCCGCGGCCCGACCAAGCGGGCGGCGCGGACGAGCAGGGCCATCGCCCGCTCGCCGGCGCGGTAGCGCGGCGCCAGGATCTCGCGATCGAAATCGAGGAACGCCACGACGTCAGCCGCGGTCACCCGGTGCAGGACCGCTTCGGTGCCCACGTACAGGCTGGCTGCGGGTGGCGGAGCCGAGTCGGCGCCGGTGACGGTGACGGCCGTGCGGCCGGCGGCCGCGGTGAGCTCCTCGCCGAGCCGTGTGACGCCTGGGCGCAGGTTGGCGAACGCCGACGATCCGCACTCGAGGCACACCGCGGGCCGTGACGCGCCGCACCTGCCGCACACGAGACCACTCGTGTCCACCTGGGCGACGGCGCCCGCACAGCGCTCGCACCGCGCCAGGGCACGGCACTTCCGACACGCCAAGAGGCGCGCCCGGCCGGTCGTGTTGATCACGCAGACGACGCGGCGGCCGTGGTCACGAAGGTGGCCGATCAACGTCGACGTCAGCAACGAGCGCCGCCACGGCTCCTGGTCCGATCGGTCGACGACGTCGACGATCGGCCAGCCCTCGCGCTCGCGCGACACGGGGGGCCGAACGGCGGGTCGCCAGTGCAGGGCGCTGACAGTCGGGCATGGTGAGACCACGACGACCGGCACATCGGCCCGCCGACAGCGCTCGACGACGACGTCACGGGCGTGCCAGGTCGGGCTGCTCTCACTCTGCAGCGCCTCGTCGTGCTCGTCGATCACGACCGCCGCGGCGATGCCCGGACACGGCGCCCACGCCGCCGTCCGGGTGCCGATCACGATGTCGACGCCTCCGGACGCGGCAGCCCACTCGTCGGGAACCACCGCAACGGTCAAACCGGCGCGTCGCAGCCGGGCACCCATCAAGAGGACCTGGTCGAGCCCGGGTACGACGACGAGCGCAGGTCCGAGCGCGGCGGCGCTGTACACGCACGGGAGCGGATCAGCCGTGGGCGGGAGTCGAAGCACTCCGCCGCCCGTCGTGAGCATCGACGTGGTCGCGCCCGAACGCGGCTCGACGACGCGACCGGTGCGCTGACCGGCGGGAACGTACTGCACGGAGCGCGCCGGTGACGCGGCGACGAGAAAGTGTCGGCGACGTGCCGCCCATCGCACGCCTGCCCACTCGGCCAAGGCGATCAGATCCGCCGATGGTCCTGCGCCCGTGACCCCGGTGAGCTCTTTCAGCGCGGCGGGATCGACCTGTGGTTCGTCGAGCGCGGTGACCCACCCGCCGACGCGACGGCCGTGCAACGGGACCCGCACGATCGTGCCGATCGCCACGAGCGCCGCGAAACGCTCGGGGACGAGATAGTCGAATTGCTTGTCGAGACCGGTGACGTTCGGGAGGACCCGAGCGACGATCACACGCCGACAGCCGCCTTGAACGCGTCGAGGCGGTTGAGCTCCTCCCACGGGAAGCCGGGGCGGCCGAAGTGGCCGTACGCGGCGGTGGCGCGGAATATCGGTCGCTTCAGATCGAGGTCGCGAATGATCGCTCCCGGGCGCAGGTCGAAGACATCTCGCACGGCGAGCGCGATCTTGTCCTCGTCGACCTCGTGGGTGCCGAACGTCTCGACGTGGATGCTCATCGGCTGCGCCATGCCGATCGCGTAGGCGACCTGTACCTCGCAACGGTCGGCGGCACCGCTGGCAACGACGTGCTTGGCGACCCAACGCGCGGCGTAGGCCGCCGACCGGTCGACCTTGCTCGGGTCCTTGCCGCTGAACGCTCCCCCGCCGTGGCGGCCCATGCCGCCGTACGTGTCGACGATGATCTTGCGCCCGGTGAGACCGCAGTCGGCGTGCGGGCCGCCGAGCACGAACGTGCCCGTGGGGTTCACGTAGACGTCGTAGTCGTCGTCGCCGTACTCGTCGAGGACGACGGGGCGGATGACCTGCTCGATCAGGTCGGGCCTGATCACGCTGTCGCGGTCGACTCCCTCTTGGTGTTGGGTGCTGACCAACACCGCCTTGAGCGCGATCGGCCTGCCGTCCTCGTACTCGAACGTGACCTGGGTCTTGCCGTCGGGGCGGAGGTACGGCAGCTGGCCCGACTTGCGGACCTCGGCCAGCCGCTCGGCCAGCCGGTGGGCGGTCCAGATCGGCAGCGGGAGCAGGTCGGGCGTCTCGTTGCAGGCGTAGCCGAACATCATCCCCTGGTCGCCGGCGCCCTGGGCGTTGATCTGGTCCTCGCCCGCCTTCCCGCCGCGCAGCTCCTCGCTCGAGTCGACACCCTGGGCGATGTTCGGGCTCTGCTCGTCGATCGACACGATCACTCCGCACGTGTTGCCGTCGAAACCGAACAGGGCGTTGTCGTATCCGATGCTCTTGATGGTCTCGCGTGCGATCTTCGGGATGTCGACGTAGGCCGTGGTCGTGATCTCGCCGGCGACGACGCACAGGCCGGTGGTCAGCAGCGTCTCGCAGGCGACACGCCCTTCGGGGTCCTCGGTGAGGATCGCGTCGAGCACGGAGTCGCTCACCTGGTCGGCCATCTTGTCCGGATGGCCTTCCGTGACGCTCTCGGAAGTGAAGGTCCAGCGAGACACAATTTGCTCCAGTCAGGTCAGTGGGTGTCGGTGAGGGAGCGGATCGCGACGATCTCGTCGACGACGGTTCGCGCGATCACCCGCTTGTCGGCGATTTCGATGGCGCGTGAGGCTACCCCCGCACGCAGGATCGTGACCGCATTCGTATCGTGACCGAATCCGACGCCAGGCGCACTGACATCGTTCGCCACCACGAAATCGAGACGCTTCGCGACCAGCTTCTCCTGTGCGTGCTCCACGAGATCGGTCGTCTCGGCGGCGAATCCGACGAGCACCTGACCCGCACGCTTGCGAGCACCGAGCCCGGCGAGGATGTCGGGGGTCGGTTCGAGGATGATGTCGGGGACACCGTCGCGTTTGCGCAGCTTTCCATCGGCCGGGGCCTTCGGACGGAAGTCGGCGACGGCGGCGGCCATCACCACGACATCGGCGGCGGCTGCAAGGCGCTCGAGCGCTTCTTGCATCTCGGCGGCAGTCTCGACGTGTTCGACGACGACCCCGGGCGGCGGCGGGAGCTCGACGGTCGAGACCAGTGTCACCGACGCGCCACGCGCCGCGGCTTCGGCGGCAATCGCATAACCCTGCTTGCCGGAACTGCGGTTGGCGATCACGCGGACCGCGTCGATCGGTTCGCGGGTGCCTCCGGCGCTCACGACGACCCGCGCACCGGCGAGATCGGCAGGTCCGAGCACCCGAACGGCGGCGGCGACGATGTCGACCGGCGACGCGAGGCGACCGCTGCCGACGTCACCCCCGGCGAGGCGGCCGGTCTCGGGCTCCACGATGTGAACCCCGCGCCGGCGCAGGATCTCGATGTTGTCGAC
>DASUEW010000076.1:0-2772 GCA_036274875.1 Ilumatobacteraceae bacterium | reverse complement strand
AGCGGCGCAGCGGCGGCAGCACCATCGTGAGCCCGATGAACGTGGCCATCACCGCGATCAGACCGATCTTCCATGCCCGAATCGGCCGCGCCACGCGCACGAGCACGAGCACCGCGCTCGCCGCGAGCACGAGCGTCGCCGTCGTCCGTTCCTGCTCGAGCGACAGCCCGTCGGTGTTCTGGGCGACGAGGAACGCGGCGAACGTGGCGAGTGAGGCGAGCAGTCCGCCGGGGAGGGCGATCCGCAGCACGCGCCCGAGGAATCCGGCGCGAACCCGCGCCGGGTTCGGAGCGAGCGCCAGGAAGAACGCCGGAACGCCGATCGTGAACGTCCCGACGAGCGTGAGATGCCGGGGGAGGAATGGGTACGTCACTCCGCTGAACACCGTGGCCAGCGCGAAGAACAGCGCGTAGGTCGTCTTCACGAGGAACAGGCTCGCCACTCGCTCGATGTTGTTGATGACCCGTCGGCCCTCGCCGAGCACCGACGGGAGTGACGTGAACGAACTGTCGAGCAGCACGACCTGGGCGACTGCCCGGCTGGCGTCGGACCCGCTCGCCATCGCGATGCCGCAGTCGGCGTCCTTCAGGGCGAGCACGTCGTTCACCCCGTCGCCGGTCATCGCGACGACGTGACCGCGGGACTGGAGCGCTTTCACCATCGCCTGCTTCTGGTGTGGGGTCACGCGACCGAACACCGTCCCGGCGTCCATCGCATCGGCCAGCTCGGCTTCGTCGGTCGGTAGCTGGCGGGCGTCGATGGGGTCGTCGGCGCCGCGCATCCCGACTCGTCGACACACGGCGCCGACGGTGCGCTGGTTGTCGCCGGAGATCACCTTGAGGGTGACGCCCTGTTCGGCGAAGTACTCGAGCGTCTCGGCCGCGTCGGGCCGCATCTGGTCTTCGAACAGGATGAGGGCGGCGGCGTCGAGCTCGGCGGGAAGCGTCTCGCCGCCGAACCTGCCGTCGTCGCTGGCCCCGTCGTCGCCGGCGGCGAGGAGCAGTACCCGCTTGCCATCGTCGGCCGCCCGCGCGACGGCCGCTTCGACGGACGCGTAACGGTCACCGTCGAGCACGAACTCGGGGGCGCCGAAGATCCACGTGCCGTGGCCGGCGAACGTCGCGCCGCTCCACTTGCGAGCCGACGAGAACGCCACCGAACCGGTCAGCGTCCAATCGGGCGGGTCAGGGAAGCGGCGCTGGAGCGCGGCCTGGGTGGCGTTCGGATGAGGGTCCGACCATGCGATCGCGGCGAGCGCGTGCTCGAAGTCGTCGGTGCGCTCGTTGGCGAGGACATCGACGTGCGTGACGTCCATCGCGCCCGACGTGATGGTGCCGGTCTTGTCGAGACAGATCACGTCGACGCGTGCCAGCACCTCGATCGCGGGGAGCTCCTGGACCAGTGTGCGCTGCCTCGCGAGTCGCACCACGCCGACCGCGAACGCGACGCTCGTCAGCAGGATCAGGCCCTCCGGCACCATCGCGACCACACCGCCGACGGCTGCGACCAGACCATCCCTGATGCCTTCCGACGAGATCAGCTGACTGATGAACAGCGCGATCCCCGT
Source organism: Ilumatobacteraceae bacterium (assembly GCA_036274875.1). GTDB lineage: Bacteria > Actinomycetota > Acidimicrobiia > Acidimicrobiales > Ilumatobacteraceae > JALOLG01. Next base: position 1,205 of record DASUEW010000076.1, on the reverse strand, counting down.
CGGGACGAGCATCCACGTGACGGCGGTGACGATGCGATCGATGACAGCGCGCAACTCGCTGTGGACCAACGTGAAGCGCCGTGCCTCTGCCGCCAACCGCGCCCCATACGCGTCAGCGCCGACCTTGGTGACCTGGGCGCGGCCGGTGCCGGCCACGACGAAGCTGCCCGAGAGCAGCTCGTCGCCCGGTCGCTTGACGGCTGGCTCCGACTCACCGGTGAGCATCGACTCGTCGATCTCGAGGTTCGTCGCGACGAGAACCTCCGAGTCGGCCGCGATCTGCTGCCCCGGGCTGAGGTCGATGACGTCGTCGAGCACCAGCTCGTTGACGGCGAGCGGCGTGACAGCACCCTCCCGCACCGCGGTGACCTTCGGGGCGCTCACGATGACGAGCCGGTCGAGCGTGCGCTTGGCCCGGAGCTCCTGCACGACTCCGATCAACGTGTTGGCGACCACCACACCTCCGAACAGGCTGTCGCGATAGGCGCCACACGCCACGACCACTGCGAACAGCGAGCCGATCAGAGCGTTGAAGCGGGTGAACACGTTGGCGCGGATGATCTGGCCCGTCGTGCGCGATGGCGCCGCGGGGACGTCGTTGACGGCCCCGCCGGCCACCCGCTCGGCGACCTGGGCTGCCGTCAGGCCGGTGTCGGCGTGCGCGTTCTGCTCGTCTGCGGACACGCTCGAGCGGAGCTCCGCGGGACTCGCGTCGCCTGTCACGCGGCAGGGAGCTCGAACGCGACGCGACCACCGGGTGGTGCTTCGATCCAGATCCTGCCGCCGTGGGCCTCGACGAGACCGCGCGCGATCGCCAGTCCGAGTCCTGCACCTCCCGTGGTCCGGTTGCGACTCGCATCGGCCCTGGTGAAGCGCTCGAACGCCTCGGCAGAGAAGCCGTCGGGAAAGCCCGGTCCCTCGTCGACGACCGTCACCGACGGCTTTCCGTCGGCGCTCACCTCGACCCGCACCTCCGAGCCGGCCGGCGCGTGTCGCACGGCGTTGTCGACCAGATTGCGGATCACGCGGCCGAGTGCGGTCGCGTTCCCCTGCACCCGCACCCTCGTCGCCGCGGCGAGGGCCAGCGTCACACCGTTGGCGGCCGCCACCGGGGCGAGCGCTTCGACCGCTTCGTCGGCGATCTCGGTGAGGTCGACGGCGACCGGGTACAGGTCGAAGCGGCCGGCTTCGATGCGGGCCAGCAA
>DASUEW010000075.1:0-5252 GCA_036274875.1 Ilumatobacteraceae bacterium | reverse complement strand
CCCTCGAGCTCGCCGGGCGGGTGAGTCCCGATGAACGAGGTGTCGGAGATGCTCGCGATCACGACCCGGCCGAACACGCCGGCACTGGCGCTCGCGATCGGGGTTGCCGCGCTCGGTTGGTTGGCCTTGCGCCGGGCGATGTGGGCCGCCGCGCCACCGCGGCCGGCGCCGGTCGGCAACGAACGCCCCCGACAGGCCCGCAACGGATGGATGGAGCCCCCAGCCGTCGTCGCCCTCCTCACGAACGACTACACCGTCCCTCCGACCGCGGTGACCGCGACCACGCTCGACCTCGCGTCGCGTGGCTGGATCCAGATCGCCTATGCCGGCGGCGAGCTGGTCGTCTTCACCCGCGGCAGCGGCCGGCAGGGCGACGCCCTCCGGCCGTTCGAGCAGCAAGTGCTCAACCACGTCGCGGCCCAGACGTTCGACGGCGTGACGTCGGCTGCCACGCTCGCGGCCGCGCAGCACCGGCTGTCGCGCCGCTGGTGGCGCCGGTTCCGTCGCGGTGTCGTCGCGGTCTCCCGCGAGTACGGGCTGACGAGAGGTCGCTACGGGCCCGAGCAGCTGGCCGCACCGGCGCTGGCTGCGGTGCTCTCGTTCGTGCTCGTCCTGCTCGCGTGGCGGTCGGGCGACAAGACGATCAGCACCGCCGACTCCCTGGCGCCGCGTCTCGTGTGGATCGTCGGCGTCCTCGCCGCCGTCGCCCTCGCGGCCGAGACGGCGCGGGTGTACTGGTCGGTCGCCGAGCTCCCGACCGACGACGGCCTTCGTCGCGCTGCCAAGTGGCTCGGATACCGAACGCGACTGCTCGCCCGGATCCCCGACCGAGCCAGCGTGGTCGCTCCGCCCGAGCAGCAACGGGCGCTTGCCGACGCGTGCGTGATGGGTGTGGCCGAGCACGTCGTCGAGCAGCTGCCCGTCGCCCCCGAGGACGACCGGCTGGCGTGGAGCGACGCCGGCGGAACCCCACACATCGTGCGCGTGCGATACCCCACCCGCCCGGCCTACGGTCGCCAACCGATCCTCGTCACGGTCATCGGCCTGCTCGTGCTGATGGCTTCGCTGGTGGCTCGCGAGATGCTCGATCGGGTCGCCGATGGCGAACTGCTCGAGTCGCTCGTCGAACGGTTCCCCGAACACGACGACCTCGTCGAGAACATCGCCGAGATCCTGGCGACGCTGACGTTCGTCCCGATGGCATGGTCGATCTGGGCGATCGTCGCGGGAGTGGTCGACACGGTGTCGGTCACCGAGCGGGTCGGATTCGTCGTGCGCGCCAGGCGACCCATCGACGTCACCCGTTTCGCTCGCGGCATGCGACCGCTCGCGGATCGCGATCGCTACTCGATGTTCCTGGCGATCGACGACGGCACGCGGCGCGCCATCACCGCGTGGATGGCCGACGAGCGCACGGCGGCACCCCAGGGCGCACAGGCGAGGGTCCGCGCCACACCGCTGCTCGGGCACGTACGCAAGAGCGAACCGATCGGAACCGCGACGCGTCGGGACCAACCTCAGTCGCGATGACCGACGCGCGCCAGACGATCGTCACGCTCGATCTCGAGGGCGTGCTCGTCCCCGAGATCTGGATCGCCGTCGCCGAGCAAACGGGGATCGGCGCGCTGCGGCGCACGACACGCGACGAACCCGACTACGACGTGCTGATGCGCGGTCGGCTCGAGCTGCTCGCCGCCCACGGCCTGACGTGCACGCAGATCGTCGACGTGATCGGCGGATTGTCGCCGCTCGCCGGGGCCGCCGACTTCCTCGATCGCCTACGGACGGTCACCCAGGTCGTGATCCTGTCCGACACGTTCGAGCAGTTCGCCGGTCCGCTCCTCGCCCAGCTCGGCCGGCCGACGGTGCTGTGCCATCGGCTCGTCGTCGACGACGACCGCATCGTGGGCTACCGCCTGCGGATGCCCGACCACAAGCGTCATGCCGTGCGGGCGTTCAAGACGCTCAACTACCGAGTCGTCGCCGCCGGCGACTCCTACAACGACACGTCGATGCTCGCCGAGGCCGACGCCGGCTTCTTGTTCCGCGCGCCGACGAACGTTCGCACCGAGTTCCCGCAGTTCCCAGGCCTGGACTCGTTCGACGACCTGTTCGTCCAACTCACCGAGGCGCTGTGACCACGATGCCGTCCTGGTAGACGGCCGCGATGCGGTCGCCGATGCCCTCGACGACGAGTGGGTCGCCCTCGACGACGACGAGATCGGCCCGCTTGCCCGGCTCCACCGTGCCGCGATCGTCGAGCACGCCCAGCAGCTCGGCGGCGGTTCGCGTCGTCGCGACCAGAGCGTCGGACGGCGACATCCCGCACTTCACCATCTCGCCGAGCTCACGCAGGTTCTGCCCGTGGGGCATGACGCCGCTGTCGGTGCCCATCGCGACCTTGACGCCGGCCGCGATCGCACGCGTGATCGAGTCGCGGTGCGCCTCCATGACCATCTTCGTCTTGGTGATCGCGTACTCGGGGACGTTGATCCCCCGGTCGGCCGCCTCCAACACCCCCATCGGCGCCACGAGCGTCGGAACGAGATACGTGCCGCGCTCGATCATCATCTCGATCGCCTCGTCGTCGAGGTAGATGCCGTGCTCGATCGACCGCACGCCCGCTCGCACCGCCGACTTGATGCCGTCGGTCGCTTGGGCGTGGCTCATCACCCACTTGCCGGCGGCCGCCGCCTCGGCGACCAGCACGTCGAGCTCGTCGTCGCGGAAGTGGCCGTGGCGCGGGTCGTCGCGTGGAGACAGCACACCGCCGGACGTGCAGACCTTGATCACGTCGGCACCCGCGCGAATGAGCTCACGCACCTTGCGCCGCATCTCCTCCGGTCCGTCGACGACGCTGCCCGGCTTGCCCGGGTGCACCATGCCCATGAAACCGGGGAGGTGGGCGCCGCACACCTGCCAGCGGTCGGCGTGGCCGCCGGTCTGGCTCAGGATCGTGATCGAGATCAGCATCCGGGGTCCGGCGACGAGCCCTGCGGCCTGGGCCTCCTTGACGCCGAGATCCGACCCGCCCGCCTCGCGCACGGTGGTGACCCCGGCGGCCAGCGTGCGCGCCATCCGTTCGGCGGCGAGGTAGAAGTTGAGCGAGAACGGCGTGACGACCGACGACATCGGGTCGAGGTTGCCGTCGGACATGAAGTGCACGTGGCTATCGATGAATCCCGGCATGATCGTCCGTCCGGTGCAGTCGATCGAATCGTCGCCGTCGAGCCGTGGGCCGACGGTCACGATCCGCCCGTCCTCGACCACCACGTCCGCCGGGGCGGGCGCGGCTCCGGTGCCGTCGAACACGACTCCGCCGGTCAACAGGGTGCGCATGCCTCTACCGTAGGTGTCGACGCAACGCTCCGGTCCCACCCCAGCCCATGCCACCCCAACACCGCGCCCCGAGATTCGCCGAGACGTTCGCCCGTGAGGCGCGCTCTGGTCGCGAGCTGTTCCGGCTGCCGCTGCACGCGGCGGGACTCCGGCGGCTGCCGCGCGGCACCGGCCGGCCAGTCCTGCTGCTCCCCGGGCTCGCAGCCAGCGATCTGTCGCTGCTCGCCCTCGCCCGCTTCCTACGCCGCCTCGGCCACGACGCACATCCACTCGATCTCGGTCGCATCACGGCCGACGTCGCAGGAACGGTGCCGCTGGTGCTCGAGCGGATCCGGCACGTCGCCGGCGGCGACACCGTCGCGCTCGTCGGTCAGAGCCTCGGCGGGGTGCTCGCCCGCGAGGCGGCCCGCCAGGAGCCACACCTTGTCCGTCGCATCGTCACGTTCGGGTCGCCCGTCATCGGTGGGGCACGGTCTCGGGCGCCGATCCCGGTCCCCGTGACCGCGATCTGGAGCGCCAACGACGGCATCGTGTCGCCGGCAGCCTCCATCGATCTGCGCAACGACTCGGTCGAGAACGTCGAGGTCACCAGCAGTCACCTCGGGATGGGGTTCGACCCCGACGTGTGGCGGATCGTCGCCAGGCGCCTTGCGCTCGCCGACGGCGCTCCCGACCGGTGATGATCGAGTCCTGGAGATCGCCCTGGAGATGAGATGACCACCGCACCGCTGCCGAAGTCGTTGGCCACGATCCACGGCAAGCAGATGGCGTTCCACGAGTCGGGCGACGGTGCCGCAGGTGAGGCCGTCGTCTTCCTGCACGGCAACCCGACGTCGTCGTACCTGTGGCGCGACGTGATCCCGCACGTGCGGGACCAGGCACGTTGCATCGCCCCCGACCTGGTCGGCATGGGCGACAGCGACAAGCTCGACGACGCCGGTCCGGGGTCGTACCGGTTCGTCGAGCATCGGCGCTACCTCGACGGCTTGCTCGATCATCTCGACCTCGGCGACCGTGTCACACTCGTCGTCCACGACTGGGGCTCGGCACTGGGGTTCGACTGGGCCAACCGGCACCGCGACCGGGTCGCCGGCGTTGCCTACATGGAGTCGATCGTACGACCCCTCGACTGGGACGACTGGCCCGAGGGTGCTCGCCGGTTCTTCCAGGCGCTGCGGTCGCCGGCCGGCGAGGAGATGGTGCTGGCGAAGAACCTCTTCGTCGAGACGATCCTGCCGGCGTCGATACTGCGCACGCTCGACCCCGACGAGATGGCCGAATACCGCCGACCGTTCGCGGAGCCCGGCGAGGACCGCCGGCCGACGCTCACCTGGCCGCGCGAGATCCCGATCGAAGGCGAGCCAGCCGACGTCGCCGAGATCGTGCAGGAGTACGGCGACTGGCTCGCCACTTCCGACGTCCCGAAGCTGTTCGTGAACGCCGAGCCCGGCTCGATCCTCATCGGCGCCCAGCGCGAGTTCTGTCGTACCTGGCCGAGCCAGACCGAGATCACCGTCGTCGGCCACCACTTCGTCCAGGAGGACAGCGCCGCCGAGATCGGCCAGGCGCTCGCCGCGTGGCGAAGGACGATCGGCTGACGCCGCGATGCACCACGCGGCAACGATCCGCGCCGCGCAGTTCGTGCTGCCGTGCACCGAGCTCGATCCGACCCTCGCGTTCTTCGTCGATCGGCTCGGCTTCCGTCTCGACGCGATCTTCCCCGCCGACGATCCGTCGGTCGCGATGCTCTCCGGCCACGGTGTGACTGTGCGTCTCGACGGATCGATCAACGGCGGCGCCGGACGCATCCGTCTGTTGTGCGACGACAGCGCGTCGGTCGGGTCCATCGTCGCGCCGAACGGCACCGTCATCGAGATCGTCCCCGCCGATCCGCCGCTGGTGGTTCCACCCGT
>DASUEW010000074.1:0-4206 GCA_036274875.1 Ilumatobacteraceae bacterium | reverse complement strand
GTCGGCGGCGTCGACGAGCGCGGGCAGCATCGAGCAGAGCACCGACAGCGCGTCGGGCTGGAGTGCGTTCAGTCGCTCGACGATGTCGGCTACCGGTCTGTCGACCGCGACGATGAGGTCGGGTGTTCCGCCGCTGAGGATCGCGGCGACGGCGGACGGGTGCCGAAGGGAGCGGGCACTTACCCAGGCCGGACGCTTGGGCGGCGCAATGCCGGCGGCGGCTGACCAGCGGATGGAGCTCGCCCCCCATCGCGCCATCTCGGCCAGGGACCAGCAGAACACGCCGGGCTCGCCGGTCGAGCCGCCGGACGCGAACACGAGGTACTCACCGTGCCACGGCTGGAGGCCGCGGCTGTCGATCTCATCGAGGTACGCCTGCGCGGCGGCCAGCGTGAGCCGTGGGTCGGTGACGATGTCGTCCCAGTTGGCCATCAGGTCGCTCTTCGTCATCGGCGGGAGCGCGCTGAGATCGTCGGGTCCGATCTCGGAGAGGTCAAAGGGAGCGAGCCGGTCGTGATGCCATCGCGACCGGTCCAGGGCGCTCTGGAGCGTCACGCCGAGCTCGCGACGTCGATGCTCAGCAAGCTCCGTCGCGCTCCAACTGAGTCGGGGCATGAGCTCGAAGATCGTCTCGAGCAGCGGGACAGGCGGCGCAGTGGGTGCAGACGTCACATGACAATCAGATACTAAACTATGGAGTATTGTCAAGCTGTGCCGCCGAAGCTGACCACCCCGAAGCTGACCACCCCGAAGCTGACCACGACGTCCTACGCCTTGCTGGGTCTGCTCAACCTGCAGCCGTTCTCGGCCTACGAGCTGACCAAGTACATGAAGCGGTCGGCGCTCGCCCAGCTCTGGCCCAGAACCGAGGCCAGCCTCTACAAGGAGCCCAAGGTGCTCGAAGCGCGCGGCTTCGCCACGGCTGACGTCGCATCGACCGGCGCTCGGGCGCGGACCGTCTACTCGATCACGCCGGCCGGCCGGCGCGCGTTCCGGGCGTGGTTGCGCGAGCCGGGCGGCTTTCTCGAGTTCGAATGCGAGGCCGCGATGAAGGCGTTCTTCGGCGATGCAACCGACTTGGAGACCCTCCGCGCCCAGCTCGAAGTCCTCGCTGCACACCCCGAGACGTCCACACCGCCGCCACTCGAGGTGCTGTCGGCCTTCCGCGACGGGAAGATGCACTTCGCCGAGCGCGTGCACTACACAGCCATGGCGGCGGACCTCATCGCACACGTGAATCTCGCCGTCGTGGGGTGGGCCGAGAGCTGGTTGCAGCGCACCGAGACCTGGCACGGAACCTCCATCGACGAACCGAAGCGAGTCGAAGCGGCCGCAGTGCTGGACGACATCGCCGCCCGGCTGGTGCGCCGCCGAGGTGTCGATGGCCACGCAGCCGATCGCCCGGGACAGGCGACAACGCGTGGTCGTAGCGGGTGACAGCCGAGGCATACGGCCGGTGCAGCGGTGCGCGCTCGCCCCGCTGTTCGGCTACGACCTCGCGCCATTCGAGGAGTTGTTCGAAGAGAAACTCGATCTGTTCGTGAACCTGCTCGCGATCATCGGCGGCGACAGCTGACGTCGCAGCACCAGCGGGCGTCGCCCCGAGGTGCGCGCCTCATCCAACGGGTTTGCGCAGGGCGGCGATGGTGAGATCGATCGTCTCGCCGACCGACATGGCACGTCCCCGTGCGAGCAGCGATTGGTGGCGGTCGCCGAGCCGCTCGGCGAGCTCGTCGGCGATGCACTGGTACTGGACGAGGTCGGCCGGTGTTCGGTTCGGGAGCCCGAGCCGGCCGATGAGCAGCGCGGCTGTCTCATCGTCGCGGAGCATCGCTCGTGTCACGCCGGCGAGCGCACATGTTCTTCGCGCCTGATCGATCTCACCGAGCTCCAGGGTGCGATCGAGCAACGAGCGGATCGCATCCTCGGCGGCCTCTGGATCCTCGCCGGTGATCAGCGCCGAGGCGCGATGACGGCGCGAGCTGATCTCGAGGTTCGGGTTCGCCACCTCGTCGGCGACCGCTCGCGCCTCGTCGAGGGCCACCAGGGCACGCGCCGGATCCGTCGACGACAGCGCCCGCGCGACGACGAAGTGCGACCAGCCGATCATGCTCCGATCGGCGATCTCGTCACCTCGACGGCGGAGCTCGTGGGCGATGGTGAGGGCCTCCTCCGTGTTGCCATCCACCAGCGCGCCGAACGCCTGATACGTCAGGGCGTCGAGCTCCCAGTGCAGCTGGTGGCGCTCCACTGCCGCTTCCCTCGCCCGCCGGGCGTTCTCGTAGCACTCGTTCGGATGCCGGGCGAGATGCGCCAGCACGATCAGCGCCTGGGGATTGTCCGCATCGATCGACAGCGCCGCACCGGCCAGCTCCCGCGCCCGTCGGACAGCGCCGAGCTCGTTCACCGCCGTCGCCGCCGACGCGGCGAGGAAGTCGGCCCACGCCGCAGGGAGCGGGTCGGGTGGGGCGCCGAGCAGGTCAGCGAGCCAGGTCGGCGCCGGCCGCCACCCTCGCTGGAACCCGATCGTGTTCAGGTCGACGACGATCGACAGCGCCCAGTCGAGCTCGTCATTCGCCGCCGCCCACCGGGTGGCGGCCTCGAAGTCGTTGACCTGCGCCGCGATGCGGTCGGCGATCGCCCGTTCGCGCGGCCCCATGCACGTTCGGCGCAGCTCCGCCGCCAGGTCGCGGAACCGTTGCGCGTGCCGCCGCTGCACCGCCTGATCGGCGCCCGCCGCGACGAGCTGCTCCATCGAGAACTCGCGGAGTGATTCGAGCAGGCGGAACGGCGGTGACGTCGTGAGCCGTTGCACGAGCGACTTGTCGACGAGCGACGCGAGTGAGTTGATCACGTCGACCTCGGGGACCACGTCCGCGCACAGCGCGACGGCATCGTCGATGTCGAACGGCCCGGCGATGACCCCGAGCCGGTCGAACACCAGGCGATCGCGCTCGTCGAGCAGGTCGTACGACCAGTCGAACGTCGACCGCAACGTCTGGTGCCGGGCATCGGCCGACCGCTGCTCGGTGCCGAGCAGTTGGAAGCGGTGATCGAGCAGGTCGACGAGGCGCGCCGGGTCGAAGGCGCGAGTCTTCGCGGCCGCCAACTCGATCGCCAGTGGAAGCCCGTCGAGCCGCCGGCACAGCTCGTCGATCGCAGCGCTGTGCGCCGCCGGATCCAGCTCGGCGCCGCTCTCGGCGGCGCGGCGCAGGAACAGCTCGGCGGCGTCGCTGTGGCCGGTGCCCGACGGGCGCACGGCGAGCGGGAGCACGGGCACGACGCGTTCGCCGGCGAGGCGCAACGGCTCGCGACTTGTCGCCAGCACGTGAACGTTCGGGGTACCACCGAGGATCGCGTCGACCGCGTCGCCGACGGCGTCGAGGACGTGGTCGCAGTTGTCGATCAGCAGGAGCATCCGCCTCGCCCGCAGCGCGTTCTCGATCAGCTCGTCGATCGTGACACCCGTCGCCGACAGCCCCAACGCATCGGCGATGGCGCCCACGACCGCGCTGCCATCCTGGATCTGTCCCAGCTTCACGAACCAGACGCCATCGGTGAATCGACGGATGTGGCGGCCGACGTCGGTCGCCAGGGTCGTCTTGCCGACGCCGCCGACGCCGACCAACGTGACGAGCCGGTGCTCGGAGAGTGCCGACATCACGGCCGACATCGCACTCGCTCGCCCGACGAGCGTCGCGACGCGTTCGGGCAGGTTGCCGGCGACACCCGTCGGAGCTCGGTCGGGGAGAGCCGGGACGTCGACGCCGTGACTCGCCACGGAGTAGACCTCGATCGGCTCGGTGATGTCCTTCAGCTCCACCGGGCCGAGCGGCACGAGCGTGATGTCGTCGGGGAGCCAGCTCTCGGCGGAGTCGCGCACGGTCGCCGTGACGACGATCTGCCGACCCTGCGCGATCGCCATCACGCGTGCGCTCCGGTTGACCGGAGGGCCGAAGAAGTTGCCGTCGCGCTCCTCCGCCCGTCCGAGGTGCATGCCGATCCGGACCGCGATGTCGGCACCGTTCGGCCACTCGGTGTTCCCGAGGCGGCGTTGCACCAGCACTGCGGCACGGATCGCCGCATCCGCATGCTCGAAGGCCGCCGCGAAGCCGTCGCCGGTGGTCGAGAAGATGTAACCGCCCTCGCCGACGAGCACGTCCCGGACGATCTCGTCGTGGATCCTGAGCGCCGGGCCCATCGACG
>DASUEW010000073.1:0-3482 GCA_036274875.1 Ilumatobacteraceae bacterium | reverse complement strand
TTCGAGTAGCTGTCGGACTCGGCACCCGAGCGGACGCTCACCGGCACCATCGCGATCAACGACTCGTCAGGCAGGCAGTCGTGCTTCTGGAGGTAGCGGCGCAGCGTCCCCGAGCAGATCGCCATCACGACGTCGTTGAACGTGCAGCCGGTCGCCCGGCGCACCTGCTTCGCCGACTCGAGCTCGATGGTGGTGTAGGCGAAACGCCGGTGCGGGGAGATCACCCGGTTCCATGGCGTCCGCGGCGCCGCCGTCGGCGGCAGGTGCGGCGGCCGGTCGACCTCGGATTCCGAGCCGCGCCGCAGGCGGGAGCGCATCAAGGACCCGACCGGTCCCGGCATCGGCTGGGCGATCAGGTCAGCGAGGATCCGCAACCCGCCGACCTGCGTCGACGCCGCCAGCTCCCGCAGCGAACGCACCGACAAGCGGACCAGCTTCTCGGGGCGGCGGACGAGCTCGACGAACGTCCGCTGCAGCAGCTCCTGATCGGTCGGGATCTTGTCGGGCGACCAGGGGAGTGGCACACCGGTCGGACGGGCGTCGGGATCGGTGTCGAGGATCGCGGCGAGCATGATCGCCCCGGCGGCGCCGTCGATCGCCGCGTGGTGGACCTTGGTGAGCTGGGCGATCAGGCGTCCGCCGTCGACACCTTCGATGACGTACAGCTCCCACAACGGGCGCCGACGATCGAGCGGGCGTCCGTGCACGCGGCTGATCGCTTCGCCGAGCTGTTCGGGAGTGCCGGGGGGAGGGACCGCGTGGTGGCGGACGTGGAAGTCGATGTCGAAGTTGGGGTCCTCGATCCAGTACGGCAGGTCGAGCCCGAGCGGAACCTCGACGAGGCGCCGCCGGAACGGCGCCAGCTGGTCGATCCGTTCGAGGATCAACTGCTTCATCGCCTCGACGCCCGCGCCGCCGGGGACTCAGGTCGGATCGTAGATGTTCAGCGACGAGACGTGGCCGTAGGTCGTCGACGTCTCCATGTTGAGAAACGTCACATCCATGCCGCTGAGCTGCCGCATGAGCCAATCGTACGTGCTATGGAGAGGGTCATGGATCCGTCCGGCGATCAACGTCCCGGCACGCTCGGAGAGGTCGGCAACGGGTGCTTCGCGTACGTCCAGGGCAGCGGTGGTTGGGGCTGGAGCAATGCCGGCCTCGTCGTCGGTGACGGAACGTCTCTGCTCGTCGACACGTTGTTCGACCTCCCGCTGACCGCCGCGATGCTGGCGGCGATGGCCGATCACACGCGCGCTGCGCCGATCGGCACGGTCGTCAACACCCACGCCAACGGCGACCACTGCTTCGGCAACCAGCTCGTCGATGGTGCCGAGATCGTCGCGTCGTCGGCGACCGCCCGCGAGATGAGCGAGGTGCCGCCGTCGATGCTCGCCGCGCTCAACTCGGCGCCGGGCGACGTGGGCGACCTGTTCCGCAGCTTCTTCGGTGAGTTCGAGTTCGACGGGATCGAGCCGCGCCTCCCGGATCGCACGTTCGACGGACGCCTCGAGCTCGACGTCGGCGGCCGCACCGTCGAGCTGATCGAGGTCGGTCCCGCCCACACTCGCGGCGACACGCTCGCCTACGTGCCGGATGCGGCGACGATCTACACCGGCGACATCTTGTTCATCGGCGGCACGCCGATCGTGTGGGCCGGGCCGTTGTCGAACTGGGTCGCAGCCTGCGATCTGATGCTCGGTATGGACGTCGACACCGTCGTTCCTGGCCATGGGCCGGTCACCGACAAGGCCGGCATCACCACGGTGCGCGACTACCTCGTGTTCGTCGATCGCGAAGCGACCGAGCGCCATGCCGCGGGCGTCGACGCGTTCGAAGCGGCCCGGGACATCGGGCGCATGATCCGCGCCCGCGAGGACTTCGGCCGGCTCGGCGAGTTCGGCCGGATCGCCGTCAACGTCGACGCCGTCTACCGGGCACTCGATCCGGAGCACAAGAGCGCCGACGTGGTCGAGCAGTTCCGGCGGATGAGGGAGCTGGATTGAGCTAAGTCATGGCGCTTTTTCGCGGCGGCGGGTTGCCACTGAACGTCTGACGGCGAGCACCCAACCGATCGCGACGCACACCGAGAAGATGAACCACTGGACCGCGTACGACAGGTGTGGCCCCTCGCCAAGGGGTGGGCGCGCGACCGGCTCGGGCAGCCCGGGCGCCTCGGGAGGCTCGGACGTGAGGAGGTCGACGTAAACGGGGACGACGTCCCCGGGCAGTTGCGGCTCGAGGCGCGCGATGTCGAGGCGTTGCACCTCGGAGAGCTCGCCCTCGGTCGGGTCGGTGAGCTGGCCGGTCCGTCGCTCCTGCGACCTCCGGATCCGCCCGACCACGTCGACGACGCCTTCGAGTGGAGCGGGAACCTCGATGTTCAGCGGCACGAACCCACGATTCACGATGAGGGTCCTGCCGTCATCGAGCTGCATCGGGGTGACCACGTTCTCCCCGGCGCGCCCGCCCTGCGAGCGGTTGACGACGAGGAACTGCTCGTCGCCGAGGTAGCGGCCGGTGGCCGTGACCAGCCGCCACTCGATCTCGTCCGGCGGACCGCTGGCGAGCACGTCGTCGAGCGGCTCGGGTGGTAGGTCGCTACGCGCCTCCACCGTGGCGTTGAAGTCACGCCGCTGGTCGAGCCGGCGGAGCTGCCAGAACCCGAGATTCACCATCGCCACGATTCCGGCGACGACGAGCAGGTGGAACCCGATCCACTTCGGGTGCAACAGAAACCGGTACATGTCTTCGGCGACGGTAGCTGTGGACTCGCTCGGGTCGCGGGCGCTGGTAGGAAGGGCGCATGGAGCTGCCCGACTTCCACATCCCTCACGCCGAGAAGATCGAGTGGATGATCGAGACGAACGGCTGGGCGCTCGAGGCGATCACCCCACGCGTCGACACCGATCCACCGGTCCCGGCGTACGCCTACACGATCGGCGTGCCGGCGGTCGCGGCGTTCCCCGAAATCGCCGTGTTCGGGCTGACCCCGGCCGCGGCCAACGGCTTGCTCGGGCTCGTGGTCGACGCCTGCCGGGGTGGCACCGAGATCCCGCTCGGTGTCGAGGTGATCGGTCTCCTCGACAACGACCTGCGATGTGCCTTCGGTCCGGTCGACCTGACCGTGTACGACGCGTTCTTCGAGACCGCGATCGCCTGGTACCGGGGCGAGGCGTTCGATCTGGTCCAGCTCCTGTATCCCGATCGCAACGGGTTCATGCCGTACGAGGTCGGCTACGACCAGCGCATGCGCCTCGCCCAGCCGGTGCTGGGCACGCTCGAAGGTGATGGGTGATGACCGCGGCCGATTCCGGCCACTTGCGTCCTAGGGTCGCGGATCATGGATAGCCACCGCGGCGCCGTCTCGCTCGTGCTCGCCGGCCTGATCGGTCTCACAGGTGCCGCGTGCGCCGACGACGGATCGAACACGGGCGGGACGCTCCAGGACACGTCGAGCACGAGTGTCGCAGGTGATACGACCG
>DASUEW010000072.1:0-4457 GCA_036274875.1 Ilumatobacteraceae bacterium | reverse complement strand
GGTGGCCGGGATGCCGACGCGTTGGTCGAGCTCGTCGAGATGTCGGTGCTCGACCTGGCGACGCGCTGGTTCGAGAGCCCGCACGTTCGCGCCCTCGCCATCTTCCGGGCCTCGTTCCTCGGGCTGCCGCCGTGGGCGGGTGGTTCGGCCAACGCGTTCCTGCTCACGACCGGAGGGCACGGCAGGCGGCTCGGGCGCCCGCTCGGCGGATCGCGGGCGTTCGTCGCCGCGCTCACCGCCGCCGTGACCGGGACGGGTGGTGTTGTGCGGTGCGGGTTCCGCGTCGAGTCCGTCGAACGGCTCGGCGCCGGTTGGACGGTGCAGTCGACGGCGGGCGAGCAGATCACGGCGAGATGCGCCGTGGTATCGGCCATCCCCCCGCAGGACTTCGTCCTCCGTCTGCTCGCGCCACCCGAGCTCGTGCCCGCCTCGATCCGGCGACGCCTCGAGGCGGTCGAGATCGTCGCGTCGAACGTCAGCCAGTTGACGGTCGCCGCCGCGCTCGACACGTCGTCGTGTGTTCCCACCTTCGGCGATCCCGACTCCGATCAGAGCATGCTCTGGCTGCTCTCGGAACCGTCGGCCGCGGTCGACACGTACACCGCGATCTCGCTCGGCCTGGTGCCGCCCTCGCCCGGCACGCTGGTCGCGTTCCCGACGTCGGTCGATCCCGGGCTCGCACCGGCCGGACGGGCCACGATGTGGGCCAACGCGGTCACGGCTCGGGAAGTGCACGGTCGGACATGGGCGCAGGCCGCCGGCGAGGCGACCGCGGGGATCTGGCGCACCATCGATGCCTGTCTGCCCGACATCCGGTCACACGTCGTCCACGAGGTGCTGACGAGCCCGAGCGATCTCACCGCGATCACCGGTGCCGACAACCCCGGGAACCACGTCGCACCCACCCTGGCGCAGTGGCTCGGCAGGCGGCCGACACGCGGCATGGGCAACTACGCGACGCCGATCGATGGCATCTTCGTGACCGGCGCCGGCACACATCCTGGTGGAGGGATCAACGGCGCGTCCGGTCGGGCCTGCGCGCAGGCAGTGCTGCGCTCCGTCGGCGACCATCGAGGCATGCGACGGCTCGGCCGCGCCGGCGCGATCGTGCGCCAACTCGGCGCGTCGATCGCTGCCGCCCGCGACCTACGAACTTGAGCCGCCGCCCCACCACCCCCAGGTTTGTGTCACCGACATCGGCGAAGATCGCCGGTTTCGGTGACACAAACACTGGGATCGGAGGTCATGGTCGCTCGACGCTGGCGGGGGCGGCTCGGCCTGACTCGTGCTCCGGGAAGATCTCGGCGTACGTGTCGCCTTCGACGTAGGGGTGGGCGGCGAGCAGCGCCTCGTCGACATCGACGCCGAGGCCGGGTCCGGTCGGCGCGGTGATGGTGCCGTCGACGAGATCGACGAGCGCCAACCCCGGGTTGTGGCCGATGTCGGTGATCATCGGTTGGTGGGCGTCGATGTCGTACTCGCAGATCCGGACGCGTGCGGCGGTCGCCCAGTGGAGGTTGGCCGCCAAGCCGACGACGGTCGGGCCGCCGACGTGAGGGATCACCTCGATCGCATGGCGGGCGGCGATGTCGGCGACCTGGATACGGGGCGATTCGACGGCTGAGCTCGATCGCCGTGTCGGGGTCGTGGAACCAGTATGAGTCGACGCCCA
Organism: Ilumatobacteraceae bacterium; assembly: GCA_036274875.1. Lineage (GTDB taxonomy): Bacteria > Actinomycetota > Acidimicrobiia > Acidimicrobiales > Ilumatobacteraceae > JALOLG01. The sequence goes on along the minus strand of DASUEW010000072.1, from coordinate 2,785 downwards.
TCAGCCGATCCGGACCGATGTGGTCGCGCACGACCCGAACCACCTCGACGTCGTCGTCGAGCGCGCGTCCGAGGCGGACCTTGACACCGGCGAAGCCGAGCGCTGCATCGGCGGATCGCTCTTGCGGTAGCCGGCGAGCACGGCTCGCACGCTCTCGATCCTCATGTGGTCGCGGTTCCACGCGATTCCGGCCCCACTGATAGGTGTGGGTGATCGAACCGTAACGCAGCGTTCACGCGCCCGGCTCGCTCCAGACCCAAACGGCGCTTATGTTCGACCTGCATTCGACGTGCTCGGGACGGTCCTCGCCGATCACGGGCATCGGCTACGATGATATGTGGGGGTTGATTGTGGAGCACCGGCAACACCGAACGCCAAGGCGTCGGTCGTTGCCGACCCGCGACCTGCCGGCGATCGCCGCGCCGGTGACCGGCATCGCGCTGATCCTCGCCGTATGGGTGTGGGTGGACGTTCCGGGTGGGCGAGCGGAATGATCGTGACACCCGCCATCTCCCCGATCGTCGGCGGCAGCCGCGACGTCTACTTCCGCTCGACGCGTACGACCGTCTGGTCGGCCGGTCGCGGGCTCGCCATCGGCGGACTGCTCGCGTTCAGCGCGGCACTTCTTGCGGCCAGCGTGCCGAGGCTGCGAGGGTTCGTCGTCCGCCTCGCGGCGATCACCAACGCCGCACCGTGGGTCGCCGTGGCACCGTGCCTGCTGATCGTGCTCGGGCGCCACCGTGGCCCGGTGGCGGTCGCCGCGATCGCCGTGTTCTTCTACGTGTTCGTGTCGACGTCGGTCGGCCTCGGGGCCGCCTCGGCGGCGGTCCACGACGTCGCCGGCGCGCTCGGCGCGAGCCGGCTCCGGCGAGTCTGGTCGGTCCAGCTCCCGGCGTCGTGGCCGTCGGTGGCCGACGGGCTGAAGCTCGCCGCGCCAGCCTCGCTCGCCGGGGCCATGTTCGGTGAGTGGTACGGGGCCGAGCGCGGGCTCGGTGTGCTGCTGATCACCGCTATGCAGGGGGGATGAACATGGAGCGCCAACGGATCTGGATGGAGCGCGTGACGACCACCCTGCGCGTCACGCACTCCATCGAGGAGGCCGTGCTCCTCGCCGACGAGATCGTGATCATGTCGCCTCGGCCGTCGACGATCGTGGCCACCGTCGACGTCGATCTGCCCCGGCCGCGTACGACGGAGATGACCAGAAGCCCGGCCTTCCACTCCGTCGTCGATCTCGTCGCGGCCACGCTCTTCGTCGGCGATGAGGAATGACGGTCCGAAATGATGGTCACGGCGTGACGCTCGACGCTCCCCTCGACCCGATCCGCGCCGCGGTGGGCGTTTCGATCCGACGCGCCCGTCAGGCGAGCGGGCTGTCGATGCGTGACTTCGCGGCGCGCTGTGGCCTCAGCCAGCCGTTCGTCAGCGCCGTCGAGCGCGGCATGTCGACACCGTCGATCGCCACGCTCTACCGGATGGCCGACGTGCTGGGGATGGCACCCTCGAGTCTCCTCCCGAGCCACCCGACGAACGACGTCGACGTGATCCGTGCCGACGATGGCCAGCTCGTGCCGTCGAGCGATCGGCCAGGATCGGCGATGGGAAGGGTGCTCCTGGCCGACCCGAGTCGACGGCTCGAGATCTACGAGTACGTCATCGACGCTGACGACGACCTCGACGTCTGGTACGACCACCCCGGTGACGTCGTCCTGCATCTCATCGAAGGACGGCTGCGCGTTGAGCTCACCGGTCGCCCCACCGTCGACCTCGATCCGGGCGACTGCCTCGTGCACCCCGGTGATGTTCCGCATCGCTGGTCGATGATCGGCGCCGAGCCCGTCCGACTCTTCCTCGTGATCATCCGCCCGTCGTGATGATCTGCCGAGCCAGGCGCCGGCCCTGATCGCGCCAAGAGATGGACGAGCAACTCGACCGTGTCCCGTTGGGACGGACAGGCCTGACGGTCACTCGCCTCGGGCTGGGCACGGCACCGCTGGCGACGATCTTCTGGGGCAACGACGAGGCTCGAGGCGTCGCGACGGCCGCGCGAGCGGTCGAACGTGGCATCCGCCTGTTCGACTCGGCGCCGCTCTACGGGCTCGGAGAGTCCGAGACGCGCCTCGGCCGGGCGCTGGCGACCGTCGCACGTGACGACGTGGTCGTCGCGACCAAGGCCGGCCGATCGCTCGTCAGTCTGCCGGGCGGTGACATGGACGCGGTGTTCGACTTCAGCCGCGACGCGACGTTGCGCCAGCTGGAGACGAGCCTCGAGCGTCTCGGTCTCGACCGGATCGACATCGTCCACATCCACGATCCCGAGGACCATCTGGCGGAGGCGATCGACGGAACGTACGCGGCACTCGATCGGCTACGGCACGAGGGCGTCATCGGCGCCGTCTCGCTCGGCACGAACGTCGTCGCCACGGCAAGCTTCTTCCTGCGCAACGCCGACCTCGACACCGTCATGGTGGCCGGTCGTCTCACGCTCCTCGATCAGTCGGCGGCCGTCGACCTCGTCCCCGAGTGCCGGCGGGCCGGCGTGGCGTACCTCGCCGCAGGTGTGTTCAACAGCGGCGTGCTCGCCGAACCACGGCCGGGCTCGTGGTTCGACTACGCCCCCGCGTCGAGCGAACTGCTCGAGCGGGCAGCCGCGATCCGAGCCGTCTGTGAGTCGCACGGTGTGTCGATGCGCACCGCGGCGCTGCACTACCCACTGACCGTAGAGGGCGTGACCGCCCTGATCGTTGGCATGAGGTCACCGACCGAGGTCGACGACAATCTCGCC
>DASUEW010000071.1:0-3113 GCA_036274875.1 Ilumatobacteraceae bacterium | reverse complement strand
AGATACTGCGACCGGTGCCGCGTGACGTCTGGTCGACGCACGGGCGTCTGCTGGCCGTCAGCGTTCCGGTCTGGATCGTCGGCATGGGAGCGAACAAGCTGTACACGGCGCGCGCCAACGAGCGGCGTACGGAGGAGATCCGTCGCATCTTCTCGGCGACCGGAACCGGCGTCGGCAGCGTCATCGCGATCGCATTTGCGTCGCAGTACAAGGAGCTGTCTCGCCTCTGGGTGGTCGTGCTGTTCCTCAGCATCAGCACGGCGCTGGTCGTCGAGCGCAGCATCGCCCGCCGGATGTTCCTCAGGCTGCGCAGAACCGGTCGGATCAATCGCCGAGTGGTTATCGTCGGCACCGACGCCCACGCGATCGGGCTCTTGCACACCGTCCAGCGCAACGCCGATCTCGGCTATCACGTCGTCGGTTTCGTCGGCGACGCCGATCTCGGTGAGCGTGGCGGTGTCTCGGTGCTCGGCACGTACGACGACCTCGAGCAGATCATCGCCGACACCAACTCGGTGGGGGTCATGATCTCGCTGTCGTCGGTGTCAGACACGCTCGTCAACACGATGACCCGCCGCCTCACCGATGGCGGATACCACGTCGCGTTGTCGTCGAGCTTGCGCGACATCGACGTCACGCGCATCCGCCCCCAGCACATCGGCGGCCGCACCCTCATCTACGTCGAGCCGATCATCCGCAACGGGTGGCGTGCCGCGGCCAAGCGGGCGTTCGACATCGCGATCGCGATCGTGGCACTGATCGCCACCATCCCGGTCGTCGCCGTCACCGCGATCGCGAACCGGCTGAAGTCGCCCGGCCCGGTGTTCTTCCGTCAGATCCGAGTCGGTCGGGACGGCCAGGAGTTCGAGATCATCAAGCTGCGGACGATGGTGGTCGACGCCGAGGCGCGCAAGGCCGAGCTGATGCACCAGAACGAGAGCGATGGTGCGCTGTTCAAGATCCGCAACGACCCGAGGGTCACTCCGATCGGTCGCTACCTGCGCAAGCTCTCGCTCGACGAGCTGCCGCAGTTCTGGAACGTGCTCCGCGGCGAGATGAGTGTCGTTGGCCCGCGGCCGGCGTTGCCGGACGAGGTCGAGAAGTGGCCGGCAGATGCCCACGAGCGGTTGCGGGTTCTGCCGGGGATCACAGGCATGTGGCAGGTCTCGGGCCGCTCCGACACGACGTTCGACGAGTACAAGCGACTCGACATGTACTACGTCGACAACTGGTCGCTGGTGCACGACATCACCATCGTCGCCAAGACGTTCGGTGCGGTCGTCTCGAGCCGCGGCGCCAGCTGACGTACGGCTCGGCGGCGAGCCGGGCAGAGCGGCGGTTGGGATGCCGCCGCGGTGGAACACAAGCGTGGTGAAATGCAGGCCTGTGACAGACCGACGGCTCTCGACCGCGCCGCACGGCGACCTCGGTTCGTTCACGGTCGAGTCGTTCAGCCACGACGGCGCGACGCACGACGTGTACCGCAAGGGCGAAGGTCCGGCGGTCATCGTGATCACCGAGATGCCCGGCATCTCACCGCTCGTTCTCGGGTTCGCCGATCGCGTCGTGGCGCTCGGTTGCACGGCGGTCTTGCCTGACCTGTTCGGCACTGCCGGTCGCGACCCGACGGCCGGCGGCCGGCGCCAGAACACCGCGTACGGGATGCGCTCGATGGCGGGAGCGTGCATCAGTCGCGAGTTCACGGTGTTCGTCACGGGACGCACGTCACGCATCATCGGCTGGTTGCGGGCGCTCGCCGCCCTCGAGCACGACCGCTGCGGGGGGCCGGGCGTGGGTGTCGTGGGGATGTGCTTCACGGGCGGCTTCGCCCTGGCGATGGCCGTCGACCGCCACGTCGTGGCGCCGGTGCTCTCGCAGCCATCGCTGCCGTTGCCGATCACGAAGAGCCGCAAGCGGACGATCGACTGCAGCCCGGCCGAGCTCGACATGGTCGCCGGGCGCTGCGCCACCGAGGGTCTGCGCGTTCTCGGGTTGCGGTTCGACGGTGACCCGTTCGTGCCGGTCGAGCGGTTCGACTTCCTCCGCCGGCGGCTCGGCGACGGCTTCATCGCGATCGAGCTCGATCAGACCGACGGCAATCCGGCCGAGACTCTCGCCAAGCACCACTCGGTCCTGACCGCAGGGCTCATCGACGAACCCGGCGAACCGACGCGAGACGCTCTCGATCAGGTGCTCGCCCTGTTCGGTCGCAAGCTCCTCGGCAGGGAACCAGCGACAGATCCGTGAACGGCGCGGCGACTGCCCGCCCGACGTCGTGGTGATCGTCGCGGGGTGGTTCGCCTTCGTGTCACACTCGGGAGGTGGCCCGTCCCCTCCGAGTCGCTCTGCTCGCGTTGGTCGTCGCGGCGGCAGTCGGGTGCGACGCCGAGCCGGAGGCTCACGGCGACGACGTCGGGTCGACCTCGGCACCCAAGGCGCGCGACGTCACGACGCTCACTGCCGCGACCGCGGCGACGGTGAACAGCCGATCGGCGCCACCCGAGGCGGCAAGTGCGTCGACGACCACGACGAGCGCGACCACGACGAGCGCGACCACGACGGGCACGTCGACCACGAGCGCGACCACGACGAGCACGACGGTGACGCAGGTGGCTCCGACGACGACCCGGTGCACCACCGTGGTCCACCTGGGTGACTCGACGTCGGTCGGTCTCCTCGAGCCCACGTACATTGCGGATCCCGCCGACGCACTGCCCGCGCAGTACGAACGCGTTGGCGTGCGGGCGCTGTACACCGAGGTGTCGGGTGGCCGCTCGACGATCGAGACGATCGGGGATGAGGAGAACGCGTTCGACACCGTGCTCCGTCTGCGTGACGTGGGGTATCGCGGGTGCTGGGTGGTCACGATCGGCACGAACGACGCTGCGAATGTCGCGATCGGCGGCGTCCCGGATCTGAACACGCGGCTCGACCGGATGATGTTCCTGTTCGGATCCGACCCGGTGCTCTGGGTCGACGCCGTGACGCGTGTCGAGGACGGGCCCTACGCGGACGTCAACATGCAGGCCTGGAACGAGGTGCTCGACGCCGCCGAGCTGCGGTTCCCGACACTGCGCGTGCTCCGCTGGAGCGACGTCGTGCTCGACGAGTGG
>DASUEW010000070.1:0-3910 GCA_036274875.1 Ilumatobacteraceae bacterium | reverse complement strand
CACCACGCTCGAGGCACGACTCGGCCACGACCGCTTCGCGCAACTCACCGCCACCGGCGCCGCCCTCGGCGACGACGCGGCAATCGCCTACGCCCGCCACTGCAGCCTCCACGACCGCTCGACGACCGCCGACCCGCGCGGTGGCGCTCCCAAGTGACTGCGATCGTCCTCGAACCCGGCGACGACCTCGCGGCATTGGCTGCGACCGCCGACGGCGCCGGAACTCTCACGCCTCCTTCTCGGCGGATTCTCGGACAACTCTCAACAACGGGTGTCAGGGTGCGGGGATGGCTGGAGAGCACCTGTTGATCGTCGACGACGAGGACAACCTGCGCTCGATGCTGGCGGCGGCGTTGCGACACAACGGCTTTGTGGTGTCGGCGGCGTGCAACGGACGCGAGGCGCTGAAGGCGATGGGTGGTCCGCCGCACCCAGACCTGGTCGTTCTCGACGTGATGATGCCCGATCTCGACGGTTTCGAGGTATGCCGGCGGATGCGCGCCGACGGTGACGGGACTCCGGTGTTGTTCCTGACGGCGCGCGACTCGATCACCGACAAGGTGCGGGGGTTGACGCTGGGCGGCGACGACTATCTGCAGAAGCCGTTCAGCCTCGAGGAGCTCGTCGCCCGGGCGAACGCGATCCTGCGCCGCGTCGGCCAGGCTGCCGGCGACCGGTCCGTGCTGTCGTACCACGACCTCGAGATGGACGATGATGCTCATCGCGTGACGCGTGGCGACCGCGAACTGTCGTTGTCGCCCACCGAGTACAACCTGCTGCGGTACCTCCTCGTGAACCAGGGTCGGGTGGTGTCGAAGGCACAGGTCCTCGATCACGTCTGGCAGTACGACTACGGCGGAGACGGCGGGATCGTCGAGACCTACATCGGGTATCTCCGCAAGAAGGTCGACACGACGGCACCTCGGTTGATCACGACCGTTCGCGGTGTCGGTTACACGTTGCGCGTGTCACCGGCGCCGTGAGGGGTCTGTCGCTGCGTGCACGGGTGGTCGCGGCGATGTCCGCGGTCGCGTTCGTCCTCGTCATCGTGGCCACGGTCATCACCACGACGACCCGGGCGCACCTGCTCGACCAGGTCGACAACCGGCTCGCTTCGATCGGCAACCCGGGACCCGGCCTTGGCCTCGACGCGGCCGAGCAGCTCGCGCGGGCACCCGACCCGCCGGCGCGCTTCAGCGACATCCCTGAGCGCGTGAGCGACATGTACATGGGGGTCCTTCGAACCGATGACGAGCTGGTCACGGTGTTCGCCTCGAACCTGGGGGGCGGCGACCTGTCGATCCCCGACATCGACCCCGATGCCGCCCGCGACGCCGCGGCTGCGGGGGAACTGTTCACGACCGGGAGTCTCGGCGACGACGGTCTGCGCTACCGGGTGTCGGCGAGGGAGGTACCGGACGGAGCCGTGATCGTCACCGCGCTCCCGCTGTACGACGTCGACGACGCGGTCGCGCGGCTGGTCACGGTGGAGACGATCGCGACGACGATCATCCTCGCCGCCCTGGGGCTCGTCACATGGTGGGTACTGCGACTCGGAATCCGCCCCATCAAGCGGATGACCGACGCCGCCAGCTCGATCGCGGGCGGCGATCTCTCGCACCGTGTCCCCGAGTCCGCCTCGTCGACCGAAGCGGGGCAACTCGGTGTCGCCCTCAACCAGATGCTGGGGCGGATCGAGGATGCGTTCGACGTGCGGGCGCGGTCGGAGGACCGGCTCCGCCAGTTCGTCGCCGATGCGTCGCATGAGCTGCGCACACCGGTCACCACGATCCGTGGGTACGCCGAGCTGTTCCGAAGCGGCGGGCTCGGCGAGCCGCGCGAGTTGGAGGAGGCGATGCGACGCACCGAGCAGGAGGCGATCCGGATGGGTCGCCTGGTCGACGACATGCTGACGCTCGCCAAGCTCGACCAGGATCGGCCGCTCGAGACCGGGTCGGTCGACCTCGCCGTTCTGTTGTCCGACGCTGCGCGCGATGCGGCGGCGGTCGATCCCCGCCGGTCGATCTGCACCGACATCGAGGGGTCGGTCGTGGTGACGGGTGACGAGGATCGCCTGCGGCAGGTACTCGCCAACGTCGTCGGCAACGCGCTCGTCCACACTCCGATCAACGCGGCGATCGAGCTGCACCTGCGACGCGATGGCGCCTGTGCCATTGTCGACGTCGTCGATCACGGTCCGGGCATGCCGCCCGAGATCGCCGCGCGTGTGACCGAGCGCTTCTTCAGGGCGGATCCCAGCCGAACACGCCATCGCGGCGGGAGCGGGCTCGGCCTGTCGATCGCCGACACCGCGATCGACGCCCACGGCGGCGACATTCGTGTCCACAGCGTCGTGGGCGTCGGCACGACGGTGCGGATCACGTTGCCCGTCGGTGCCCCCTGACCGGACGTCACGGCGCGACGTCGTTGCGGGCTGCTGGATTCTCGGCGAACTGGCGGGTCGGTCACAGCGAACTCTGAGGTTCGCTCCCGAGAGTGACGACATGCGAATCTCCCCAAGATCACGTTCGACGAGCACCGGGCTGGCGCTCGGCTGCGCGCTCATCACCTTCGCCTCGGCGTGCGGTGGCGAGGCGTCGGGAGCGCAGGTCGCATCGCTCGACGTCGACTCGACGAGCGAAGCGGCCACTACGGAGACGTCGACGCCGGCCGACACCCAGGAGGCGCGCCTCGCGTTCGCGCAGTGCATGCGGGACAACGGGGTTGATATGGACGATCCGACGTTCGACGCTGAGGGCAACGTGCAGGCAGGAGGCTTCGGTCCCGACTCCGGCATCGACTTCGGCGACGACGCCACGCAAGCCGCGTTGGAGGCATGTGGCGATCTCATCGAGGACATCGGGCCGGGCGGCGGCGGACCCGGTGGAGGAAACTTCGACGCGACGGCGATCCAGGACGCGTTCAACGCGTTCACCGAGTGTCTCCGCGACGAAGGCCTCGAGGTGGACGACATCGAGTTCGGTGTCGGGCCGGGCGGTGGCGCAATCGGCGACCGGCCCGACGGCGCCACCGGCACACCCCCAGGGGGCGGTTCGGTGCCTGACGGTGGCTTCCAGGGCGGCCCGCCGCCAGGTGGCTCGATCCCCGACGGCGGCCCGGGCGGCGGTCCGGGCGGTGAGGGTTTCGACCCGACCGACCGCCTGATCCAGCAGCTCGATCTCGACGAGGACGACCCCGCCGTCACCGCCGCCGTCGAGGTCTGCCAACCGGTGCTCGAGACCGCGTTCACCGCGCCCACCGACGACGCGCCCACCGACGAGACAGAGGGCACGTGAAAGGCTGGCTCGTCGCGGCCGTCGTCGTCACGGTGGTGGCCGGAGCCGGCGTGGGAGCGATCCTCGTGATCGGTGACAGCCCCGATGGGACGGCGACCGCCGACACGACCGCGGCGTCGCTGTCGACGATCGAGATCACTCAACAGGACGTGACGACGTACGACGAGACGACGGCGACGCTCGGCTTCACCGCGTCGGCGACCGTCGCCTCGCCGGTCACGGGCACCGTCACCACGATCCTCGCTGATGGCGCAGTTGTCGAGGCCGGCACGGTCGTGGCGACCATCGACGGCGCTCCCGTGGTTGCGCTGATCGGAGACGTTCCGGCGTGGCGCGACCTGTCGACGTCGGCAAGCGACGGTGTCGACGTGCGTCAGCTGGAGGTCAACCTCGTGACGCTCGGGTTCGACCCGGACGGCGAGATCGTGGTCGACGAGGAGTTCGACGAGGCGACCGAGGATGCGGTCACGTTGTGGGAGGACTCGCTCGGCCTCGACGGCGACGGCGAGGTCGCCGAGCAACAGGTCGTGTTCGTCCCCGGCAACCTGCTCGTCGACACCGTCGACGTCACTGTCGGCGGTGCCGCCAGCGCAGGCAGCCCGCTGCTGACGGCA
>DASUEW010000069.1:0-7167 GCA_036274875.1 Ilumatobacteraceae bacterium | reverse complement strand
GGGGTGAGCCGGATGAGCCGGATGCTGAAGGTCTTCGCCTCGGGCGCAGAACAGAACGAGATCGCGGCGCGCTACGCGGTCGTGGAGACGTATCCCGCCTTCGTCGTCGTCGACGTGTCCGACGCCGACGCCACGGCGCTGTCCGCCGATCGCCTCGTCGAGGACATCACCGACCAGTACGCGATACCGCTCGGCGGCGACGCGGCGTCGACCATCGACGCGTCGGTGCCGCGCATCACCGCACGCGGCACGACGGCGTCGCACCCCGACTACAAGGGCTCGAAGCGCCTCGCTCCCGGACCGCACCACTATCTCGTCCAGTTCGCCGGGCCGGTGAAGCCGGAATGGCTCGACGCCGTGAGGGACGCCGGCGGCGAGGTGGTCGATACGTACGCCGGATTCACGATCGTCGTGCGGGCCGACGACGCCCAGATCGCGCAGATCGCCCAGCTCCCGGTCGTGCGGTGGGCCGGTCATCTCCCGCCGGACGCCCGGGTCTCCGTCGCCGATCCCGATGCGCCGGCGCTGCCCAGGACCAAACTGCTCCCCGACACGCTGACCGTCGAGTTCTTCACACCTCGCGAAGCGCGCAAGGGCCGCACCGAGATCCGCCAGCTCGGGCTGCGCATCGCATCGGCCGACGTCGACGCCGCCGTGCTCGTCGTCGAGTTGCCGGAGGGCACGGCCGCGTCACAACGGCGCCTGATCGAAGCCGTCTCCCAGGTCCACGGCGTGCGTATGGTGCGGCGCAAGGCGCTCAACCGGATCAGCAACGACATCGCCGTCGGCCCCATGCGAGCCGGTCCCTCCGCGCTCGGTGGGGCGACGAACATCGACGGCACCGGCGAGATCGTCGCGATCTGCGACACCGGTTTCGACATCGGCGCCACAACACCCGCGCACCCCGACTTCGTCGGGCGGGTGAAGTCGATCAAGAGCTACCCGATCACCTCCGACTTCGCCGACTACATCCGCAACCCGGGCGGCGATGACGGTGCGGCGGACCTCGACTCCGGCCACGGGACGCACGTCGCGGGGTCGGTGCTGGGCGACGGAACCGCGAGCACGTCCCTCGCGGGTCAGGCGCCGATCCGCGGGATCGCCCACAAGGCGCGCTTGGTGTTCCAGTCGGTCGAGCAGGCGTTGGACTGGAAGAACCCCGCCCACCTCGAGCGCTACGGGCGGTACCTGCTCGCCGGGATACCTGCCGACATCACCACGCTCTTCCACGACGCGTACGTGAAGGGCGCGCGCATCCATTCGAACTCCTGGGGTGGCGGCGACCCGGGGGCGTACGACAGCCAGTCGCGCCAACTCGACCAGTTCGTGTGGGACCACCCGACGATGTGCATCCTCGTCGCCGCGGGCAACGACGGCACCGACTCCGATGGCAACGGTGTGATCAACCTCGGGTCCGTCACGTCACCGGGCACCGCCAAGAACTGCATCACGGTCGGGGCGAGCGAGAACCTGCGCCACGCGTTCGACGCCGAGACCTACGGCACGTGGTGGCCGCGTGACTATCCGTCACAGCCCTACAAGAACGCTCCGATGGCCGACGATCCCGACCAGGTCGTCGCGTTCTCGAGTCGCGGACCGACCGCCGACGGGCGCGTGAAGCCCGAGGTCGTCGCGCCCGGCACGTGGATCCTGTCCACCAAGTCGACGATGCTCAGCACGACGGCCAACGGATGGCGCCGCTTCCCGCCATCGTTGAAGTACTTCTACATGGGTGGCACGAGCATGGCGACGCCGCTCACGGCCGGGGCGATGGCCGCCATCCGCCAGCACCTGCGTCGCGATCGCCGGATCCTGAACCCCTCGGCCGCGCTGATGAAGGCCGTCGTGATCGCCGGCGCGCTGCGATTGCCGAACACCGCGCCCGCCGGAACGGTGGCCGACAACCATCAGGGTTACGGACGCGTCGACCTCGCTGCAGTCGTCAAGCCGCCCTCGGGCACGACGCTGTGGTTGCGCCAGAACTCATCCGTGACAACCGGTCAGAGCCGGCGCAAGACCGTCACGGTCAAGACGGCCGGCGCGCCGCTGCGGATCGTGCTCGCCTACTCCGACTATCCCGGCGCGAACCTCGTGAACAACCTCAACCTCGTCGTTACTGCTCCGGACGGCACGACGCGTGTCGGAAACCAACGCGAAGGCGGCCCGCTCACGTTCGACACCGCGAACAACGTCGAAGTGGTGCAGGTGGCGAGCGCCTCCGCCGGCACGTGGACGATCGACGTGATCGGATCGAACGTGCCCCAAGGACCGCAGCGCTACGCCCTCGCCGCACTCGGCAAGCTGGCCTGACGAGGCATGACGACCTGACAGAGCCCGTTCTGGGCTGCTGTTCGTTGCGATTGTCGAAAGGTTCTGCCGCCCAGATCGTTTGATGGTTCGGCGCCTACCAGGCGTACGCCTCGGGGGCGGCGCCGCCGGGACCCGGGAAGATCTTGTCGAGCGCATCCAGGGTGTCCTGCTCGAGCGTGACGTCGAGCGCGTGGAACGCCCCGGCGAGTTGCTCGGGTGTGCGGGGCCCGATGATCGGCGCGGTGACCGCCGGTTGGTGGAACAGCCACGCCAGCGCCACGTCGGCGGGATCCTCACCCAGATCGGCGCACAGCGATTCCCATGCCTCGAGCTTGTCGCGGTTGCGCTCCACCGCGGTCTGGACGCGCTCGCCGGCGCGACGACCCTCGGTGACCTTGCGCAGAGCGCCGCCGAGCAGACCGCCGCCGAGCGGGCTCCACGGGATCACGCCGACCCCGTAGGCCTGACACGCCGGCAGCACCTCGAGCTCGACCATCCGGGCGTTGAGGTTGTACAGGCTCTGCTCCGACACGAGCCCGACGGATCCCCGCCGCTTGGCCTCCTCGTTGGCCTGGACGACGTGCCAGCCGGCGAAGTTGGAGCTGCCCACGTACAGCACCTTGCCCTGCTGGATCAGCAGGTCCATGGCCTGCCAGATCTCGTCCCACGGGGTGTCGCGGTCGACGTGGTGCATCTGGTACAGATCGATGTGATCGGTCTGCAGCCGACGCAGGCTGTCGTCGCACGCTTGGCGGATGTGCAGCGCCGACAGCTTCGAAGTGTTCGGCCACGGATCGCTGCCCCCGTAGACCTTGGTGGCGAGCACCGTCTTCTCGCGCCGGCCGTCGCCTCGGGCGAACCACCGACCGATGATCTGCTCGGTCTCGGTGGCGCCGTAGACGTTGGCGCTGTCGAAGAAGTTCACGCCCGCCTCGAGCGCCGAGTCCATGATCTGGTGGCTCGCCGCCTCGTCCGTCTGGGTGCCGAAGTTCATGGTGCCCAGGCACAGCGGGCTGACACGGAGGCCGGTGCGGCCGAGGAAGCGGTAGTCCATGCCCGGCAACCTACCGAGTCGGGGACGAACGAGGTGGCTCGCGCCGAGCCGCCGTGCGCAGGCTCACTGCGACTCGCTCGGCCGACCCGCCCGCCGGCGAGCGCGGTCGCGCGCGGCGGGCCCGTCGACCGACCCGAGCGCCAGATCGATGCGGAAGTCGTCGATGTGCACTCGCATCAGTTCGGCGGCGTTGTCGGCGTCGCGTCGAGCGATCGTGTCGGCGATGGCGACGTGCTGTCGGGCGACATGCAGGCGGATGTCCGGCGTCACCGTGGCCTCGCGCATCGCTCCCTCGACGGCCTGGCCGATGGCCGACATCCACATGTGCACCACGCGGTTGTGCGTCGCCTCCGAGATCGCCATGTGAAACCCGAGGTTCGCCTGCAGGAAGCCATCGGGATCGTCGATGAGCGCGAGGCCGCGCGCGGCGAGCTCGCGGATCCGCTCGACCTCGGCCGGACCGGCGCGCAGGGCGGCGAGGCGGCAGGCGCTGATCTCTTGGATCTGGCGAGCCTCGGTGAGCTCGGCCAGGCTGATGCTCTCGTCGCCCATCAAGAACTCGAGGTCGTCGGCCAACCCGCGGCCGATCTCGCCCGGATCGCCGGCGTTCACGAACGCGCCACCCCGTGCGCCCGAAGCGATGCGGACGTAGCCGCGCCCGCCGAGGACCCGGAGGGCTTCGCGAATCGTCGAGCGTCCGACGGCGAAGCGATCGGCGAGCTCGCCCTCGTCGGGCATGCGGGAGCCGGGCTGGAACTCGCCGGTGAGGATCGACGCCTGGATCTCGCGGGCGACCGCCTCGTAGGCGACGACGCGCTTGCTGGCCACGGTGCGGCAGCCTAGCTTCGCGGCCGGTCAACGTCTGATCGTTGCGCGTGAAACATCAGATGCTTTAGGGTAAGGCGATCAGGGGGAGCGAGCCGCACGACCCGTGCTGGTGTTCGCGTTCTGTCCGAGAGGAGCAGGAGATGACGATCCACCGACGTCGGAGCCGGGATCATCGCACGGGCGGGCGGCGTGCCGTGCGTGTGGTCGGGGCCTTGAGTGTCCTCGCCCTCGTCGCCGCCGCATGTGGCGACGACGATGACGACACGGCCGACACCGAAGCACCAGTTGAGACCGAAGCTCCCGTCACGACCGAAGCGCCTGTAGCGACCGAGGCACCAGTCGCGACCGAAGCTCCTGTGGCGACCGAGGCGCCCCCGACCACCGAGGCTCCTGCGACGACGGAGCCGGCAGCAGCGCCCGAGAAGGCCGAGATCACGCTCGGCATCCTGCCGATCGCCGACGTCGCGCCGGTGTTCATCGCGATCGACCGCGGATTCTTCGCCGACGAGGGTCTCACCGTCTCGACCGAGTTCGCCCAGGGCGGCGCGGCCACGATCCCCGCGTTGGCCTCCGGCGATCTCGACATCGGGTTCGGCGCCTACCCGTCGTTCTTCAACGCGGTCTCGCAGGGCCTGCCGCTCAAGATCATCAGCGAAGCGAACCGTCCGGCGCCGCTGTTCGCCGGGCTCTACGCGCTTCCCGACGCCGGCATCCTCACCGTCGCCCAGATGACGGGCAAGACGATCGCCGTGAACACCTTGAACAACGTCGTGCAACTCGCGGTGCAGGCCCAGCTCGAAGACGCCGGGATGTCGCTCGACGACGTCACACTCGTCGAGATCCCGTTCCCCGACATGGTCGCCACGCTCGAGCGCGGCGACGTCGATGTGATCGCGGTCGTGGAGCCCTTCGGCTCGATCGCCCGCAACACGCTCGACGCGACACTCGTCATCGACATGTTCGCCAACCGGATGGAGGAGTTCCCGGTCGCCGGCTTCTTCGTGACCGACTCGTTCCTGGCCGACAACCCGAACACCGTCGCCGCGTTCGTGCGGGCCTTCAACAATGCCGTCGAGGTCGCCAACAGCGATCCCGACGCCGTGCCGACGATCCTGCCGACCTACATCGAGACCGCGACAGAGGAGAGCGCCCGGGCCCTGAACTACCCGTTGTTCGTGTCCGGCCTCGACGTCGACGTGTTGCAGAGAGTGCCCGACTTCATGGTCGAGGCCGGGATCCTGACCGAGCCCATCGATGCCGCGGAGTATGTCGCCGGCTGAGACGGCGACGTCCAGTCCAGACGACGGCGCGACCCGGCGACCGGGCCGCGCATCCACCAGGTGGATGCGCGGCCTGGTCGGCGCCGCCGTGGTGTTCGGCCTCGTCGAACTGCTGACACGCGCCGGGCTCGTCAGCGCCAGCTACCTCCCGCCCGCATCGTCGATCCTGCGCGAGACGGTCGGGTTGTTCGGTGAAGGAGAGGTGCGCACCTCGCTGTGGTCGTCGATCAAGGCATGCCTGATCGGCCTCGCCCTGTCGGTGCTGGTCGCCGTTCCCGCCGGCCTGATCCTCGGCCTGTCACCCATCGTCCACAAGGCGACGAGCACGATCCTCGAGTTCCTCCGGCCGATCCCGTCGGTCGCGCTCATCCCGCTGGCGATCGTGATCTACGGGCGCGGCACCGAGATGAAGGTCGCGCTCGCGATGTACGCGTGCATCTGGCCGATCCTGTTCAACACGATCTACGGCATCCGAAGCGTCGACCCCGTCGCCGCCGATACCGCCCGTGTGTTCGGGCTCGGCAAGGTCAAAACGGCGACACGAGTGCATCTGCGCAGCGCATCGCCGTTCGTGTACACCGGCGTCAAGATCGCCGCGTCGATCGCCGTCATCCTCGTCGTCAGCGCCGAACTGCTGGCTGGTGGCGCCTCCGGGACGGGGATCGGGATCCTCATGCTCGAGGCCACGTCGATCGGCGATCAACCCCGCGTCTACGCTCTGACGATCGTCACCGGTCTCATCGGGTTGGCGCTCAACGTCGTGTTCTCGAGCGTCGAGCGCCGGATCTTCCCATGGAACGTCCAGGACGACGAGGCACCGTGAACGCACCAGCGACGATCAAGCGTGGCGTGATCATGGTGCGCCTCCGCGACTCCGCCATCCGGATCGCCGCGATCGCCGCCGCGATCGCGCTCTGGCACGTGCTCACCGCCCGCGCCGACTCGTTGTTCTTCCCGACGCCCGACAAGGTGTTCACGGCCGTGTGGGACGACTGGATCCGTCCGTTCTCCACGACCTGGTCGGAGAACCTCCGTCCGAGCCTCACCCGCCTTCTCGCCGGATATCTCATCGCCGCCGTCCTGGCGATCGCGGCCGGCGTGATGATCGGCCGCTCGCGTCGGCTCGCCGACTACGTGGAGCCGGTCATCGATTTCGTACGTGCGATCCCGCCACCGGCGCTGCTGCCACTGTTCCTCGTCCTGCTCGGCATCGGCGACTCGATGAAGGTCGCCCTGATCGCGACCGGCGTGTTCCCGCCGATCCTGCTGAACTCGATCGACGGGGTGCGCTCGATCGACCCGTTGTACCTCGACACGGCAAACGTGTTCCGGATTTCGCGGCTCCGCCGGGTCACCCACGTGATCCTGCCGGCGGCGACGCCCAAGATCTTCGCCGGATTGAGGATCAGCATGTCGATCGCCGTCATCTTGATGGTGATCTCCGAGCTCGTCGCCGCCACCAACGGAGTCGGTTTCCGGATCCTGCAATCGCAGCGCCAGTTCCGGTTCGTCGACCTGTGGGCAGGTCTCGTCGTCCTCGGTGTCATCGGGGCCGTGCTCAACGCCGGGTTGACCACCATCGAGCGCACGGTGTTGCGTTGGCAGCGGCGATGAGCACGAACGCCGAGCGGCCGGCGGACGCGGACGGGGCCCCTTCGTTCCTGGCGGCCAACGACCTCCACCACATCTTCGGCG
>DASUEW010000068.1:0-3505 GCA_036274875.1 Ilumatobacteraceae bacterium | reverse complement strand
GGCCGCCGCGCCGCGCCGGCGTTCGTCGTCGCGTTCGTCGTCGCAGCACTCGCGGTTGGTGGCCTCTCCGCGGCGACCGACATCGACGCGTCCGGCGTCATGGTCGCGTTCGTCACGATCGTCGTACCGATCGGGCTGCTCATCGTGTCACCGGCCGATCCGCGTCTGGGCGT
Organism: Ilumatobacteraceae bacterium; assembly: GCA_036274875.1. Classification (GTDB taxonomy): domain Bacteria; phylum Actinomycetota; class Acidimicrobiia; order Acidimicrobiales; family Ilumatobacteraceae; genus JALOLG01. The sequence goes on along the minus strand of DASUEW010000068.1, from coordinate 3,332 downwards.
GGCCGCGGCGGTCGCCTTGTTCTGGCGATTCGTCGCCACCGATCCGGCGGGACTGGCGGCGATCCTCGTCGCGCTTCGAGCGGGCGAGTCGACGCTCGGCCCGGTGATCCGCTGGATGGTGATGGCGGCCGCGTTCCTGCTCGCCGTCAGCCTGACCCGCCGCAACCTGCGCCTGATCGCAGCGCGCTGACGGAGGAGTGGTGATGACCAGGAGTTCTCAGGGCTGGTTGTAGATCGCGTGGGTGCCGACGCGGCGCCACACCACGTGAGGCTCGCCCTCGGTCACGGGGTCGCCGTACTCGAAGGTGGCCCTCCCATCGGCGGCCCATGTCATCTCGAAGATCCCCGTCGCACCTTGGATGCCCTTGACCCGGAGGCCTTTGCGAAACGGACCGCCTCGTTGTAGGTCCTCGACGAACTGCTGCACAGCAGAGAGGAACGCAGACTGTTGCGTCGGAGTCAGTCGCTCGAAATCCGCGCGGAACCGGGCCAGCCACCCATAGGTCGGCACGACACGTCACCGCTTCCGTCGAGGCCTGACCGGCTTGGCAATCGATCGCAGCTCCTCGATCATCGTCTCGCCGGAGTCGAACGTCTGCACACGACCGGCCGTCCGATCCGAGTCGGCCTCGCGCTCGCCCGCCTGCCACGTCGGTGTCCAGAACCACGCTTGCGTCGAATCGATGACCTTCTGGGGGCGCAGCAGGATTCCATCGGGGGTGATCTCGGCATCGAGGAGATCCCCCTCCTCCAGATGTGCAGCGCTGCGAATCTCCTCGGGCAGCGTCAGCTGTCCCTTCGCTCGAAGCGTCGTTCGCGCCATCGCATGATCGTACATTCCGAAAGTCGGAGAATCACACTCAGCCGGGGCCAACAGACAGCACCGAGTCAACGGCCGAGGGCGGGACTGACCCGATGGAGCGACCATCGCAGCGCCCGCACCGGTGTGCCGTCGTCGAGTTGAAATGTGTCGAGATCGGGGGCAACTCCGCCGTCTGTCACGCTGAACTCGACCGTCGTGAGCCCACCGTCGACCTGCATGGCCCAGGTGTCGCCGAGATCGAGTTCGCCGGAGAGCTGCTGTTGGCCAGCTCGATTGAGCAGGAACATCATGTCGCGGTCCGACCAACACCAGTCGACGCCGGGGTCGGCGCCATCGGGTGGCCGCGCCCAGATGTGCAGCTCCGGTGAGCCATGCCGCCACAGCCCATCGGTGTACGCGAAGTCCTGTCCCAAGCCGTCAGGGTCGAACACGCAGTAGATGTACCAGTCGATGTCCACGCATCGATCGTGACGCGGGGGTGTCGCGACGGTCGCGGTAGCGCGCGGGCGCGTGACAGTCAGATCGGCTGGATCCGAGCTGGCGAGAGCTCGGCGAAGCGGCAGAGGCCGTTGACGAGTTGCATCTGTCGCAGCGACCTGCACTCGGTCGACAGCAGGGCCGGACTGGCGACGACGATCGCCAGTGCCCGCGCCCGCGAGACGGCGACATTGAGCCGGTTCGTGCTCAGCAGGAACTCGAGGCCTCGCGGAGCGTCGGCGGCGCTCGACGCGGCCATCGACACGATCGCGACTGCCGCCTCCTGACCCTGGAACTTGTCGACAGTGCCGACTCGCGCACCGTCGGGCAGGGCGTCGATGAGCTTGTTGACCTGCATGTTGTACGGCGCGACGACCACGACGTCGTTCAGCGTGATCCGCGACGAGACACCGTCGAAGTCGACCCACTCGCGACCGATCAGCGAATCGAGGCAGGCGCGGACGGCGGCCACCTCCTCATCGGAGCCGAGCTTGTTGCCGGTGTGCTCGACCGGGATCCACCGCACACCGCTCCCGCCAAGCGCGTCGCCGCCGGCGATCCGCTGACGCGAGCAGTCCGGGTGGGCGGCGAGTCGGGACTCGTAGGCGAGATCGGACACGAACTCGCAGACGTCAGGGTGCATCCGCCAGGTTGTGTCGAGGAACAGGCCTCGGTCGTCGGCGAGCGTCGGCCGACCGGCGAGCACGTGCTCGAGCACCGACACGCCGACGCCTTGCGGATGCGAGCCCTTCATCGGTTGGGCGAGCTGTTGCGGGTCGCCGACCAGGACCAGGTTCGCCGCCGCCCGTCCTGCCGCGACCACGTTGCCGAGCGCCATCTGGCCCGCCTCGTCGACGACGAGATAGTCGAGCGTGTCCACCATCCCCGGACTCGCGAACAGCCATGCCGTGCCGGCGACGAGTCGCACCTCGCCGACCGCGAGCGCGTTCTCGATGTGAACCGACCCATGGACAACCTCGACGTCGGGATGGCAGGACGCCCGATCGTCGTCGGCCTTCTGCATGGGATTGATTGGGATCCCCCGCGTGTCCGCGACCTCCATCACCGTGTCGAGCAGGTTCGTGATCACGTTGTGGCTGTTGGCCATGATCCCGACCCGCTTGCCGGCGTCGATGAGGTCGACGATCACGTGGGCCGCGGTGAACGTCTTGCCGGTGCCGGGCGGGCCCTGGATCGGGAGATAGCTGTGGTCGAGGCCGAGCACGAGCCGTGACGCCGCGGCGACGGTCTCCTCGCCGAGCTCCCGCAACGGCGTGTCACGGTCGTGGCCGACGATGCGAGGCGGTTCGCCGAGCAGCAGGTCACGGACCGCTCGCAACGGTCCGTCACTCGCGACGCCGTCGGCGAGCCACTGTCGCGCGACATCGGCGATGGCGGCGCGCATGACCTTCGTGTTGACGATGTTGTGCTCGAGCAGGCCCGGTGGGTGAGGCGCGGTGCTGTTCTTGCTCCGCTTCAGCACGAGCTCGCCACGACGGCTGTCGATCACGACGATCGATCCGGGCGATACCGCGTCGGCTCCGTGGTGGAGCTCCTCGCGGTGCGCCGCGGGGTCGACCACTGTGCTGGCTCGACCGAGCTTGTGCTCCTGCGCCGGGTCGAATGTGTACCGGTGGAGGATCGACTTCTTCTCGGTGCCCGCTCCGCCGACGTACGTCAGACAGTCGATGGCGGCGGTGTCGTCGAACAGGTCGCCGGGCATGTAGTCGGTGATCGACGCGAAGTAGTGCCACCAGTCGGGCTTGTCCTCGCGGCGGTGGAACTCGAGCAGATGGGCGAGCACCCATCGCGCGTACTCGTCGGCCGTGTCGCGCGACGGCGGCGCTTCGAGCGTCCCGAGCAGCGCCGTGCGCAACGCGTCGATCTCGATGTCGAACTCGACCGCTTCGTCGGTGCGGGCCGCGACGGTCGATGGCGCCGGCCGTTCGAGCGGGCGAGCGAACTGCTGCTCGGCCTCCGCGCGGCGCGCCTCGAGCCAGTGGTGAAGCCGCCATGTCGACTCGCAGTCGTC
>DASUEW010000067.1:0-3642 GCA_036274875.1 Ilumatobacteraceae bacterium | reverse complement strand
GCCTCGTTCGTCGACCTGTACCTGTCCGACGAGGGGCTCGCGAAGGTCGGTGCGGCCGGTTACGTCGATCTTCCCGCCGAGCGGATCCAAGCCACCAAGGACGCCTGGAACGCCGCCTAACCCCGTGCTCACCGTCGACGATCTCCAGGGCAGCGCCCGACGCCGGGCACGTGAGCGGACCATGCGCCACGTGTTCCAGCTCGCAGCCGTCACATCGGTGGTCATCAGCGCCCTGATCCTCTTCGTCCTCTTCCGCGGTGCGTTCCAGTTCCTGAACTCGATCGACTTCGACCTCGGCCTGCTGTCGGACACAGGATGGTTCCCCCGCCGCGAGCGGTTCGACCTGCGCACGATCGTCGTCGGCAGCGTCGTCGTCGGCTCGGTGGCGATGGTCGTCGCCGTACCGTTCGGGCTCGGCACCGCGATCTACCTTGCTGAGTACGCGCGACCGCGCGTCCGCCAGATCATCAAACCGGTGATCGAGGTCCTTGCCGGCATGCCCTCGGTCGTGGTCGGCCTGTTCGCGATCAGGTTCATCGCTCCCAACGTGGTGGCCAAGCTGTTCGATCCGAACCAGAGCTTGAACATGCTCGTCGCCGGGCTCGGGATCGGGATCCTCGTGATCCCGATCATGGCGTCGGTCAGCGAGGACGCCCTGAGCGCGGTCCCCGGCTCACTCCGTGAGGCCAGCTATGGATGTGGCGCGAAGAAGGTCACGACGGTCACCAAGGTGGTGCTGCCGGCGGCCGTGTCGGGCCTCGTGGCGGCGTCGATCATCGCCATCAGCCGGGCGATCGGCGAGACGATGGTCGCAACGATGGCGGGCGGCGCGGCCGACACCGTGCCGTGGAAGGGCTACAGCCCGCTCGAACCCGGCATGACGATGACGGCGGCGATGACGAACGCGGTCGGCGGAACGGACCAGGCAGCGACGGGAGCCCCGTTCCAGGTGCTGTTCTTCGTCGGCCTGCTGCTGTTCCTCGTGACCCTGATCCTCAACACGATCGGCGATCGCTTCGTGCGACGCGTACGGCAGCGGTACTAGGAGATCCAAGATGGCACTCGCCACCCCTGCACTCGGAGGAGCAACCGCCCGCGAGGTCGTCGCCGCCAGGCTGACCCGACGCGATCGGGACGTCGCTGGTTGGCTGATGCTCGGCACGTTGTTCCTGACCGTCGGATTCACCCTGCTCGTGCTCTTCACGTTGCTGTTCGAGGTCACGTCCGATGCGTGGCCGATGCTGTCGGAGCGCCCGGTCGACTTCGTCACCGACACGATCGGTTCCGATCCGATGGCGTCCGGGTTGTGGCCGGGGGTGTACGGCTCGTTCTTCATCGGTCTCGGCGTCATCGTGCTCGCCTTCCCGATCGGTATCGGCGCCGCGATCTATCTCGAGGAATACGCCCGCGACGGCTTCCTGACGCGGCTCATCATGGTGTCGATGCGCAACCTTGCCGGGGTGCCAGCGGTGATCTACGGCGTGCTCGGCTTCATCATCTTTCGCGGCTGGCTCGAGTTCCTGACGGGCGGGAGCAGTGTCGTCGCCGCCGCGTTCACGATGGCGGTCCTCGTGCTGCCGATCGTGATCATCACGTCGATGGAGGCGATCCGTGCGGTCCCCCAGGGCTTGCGCGACGCCGGGTACGGCGTCGGCGCCTCGCGCTGGGAGGTCACGCGCGACCACACGCTGGCCTACGCCGCGCCCGGCATCCTGACCGGCACGGTGCTATCGCTCGCCAGAGCGCTCGGCGAGGCGGCACCACTGCTGATCCTCGGCGCGATCACGGGTCTACTGCCCGAGACGTCACTGACGGGCAAGTTCACCGCGATCCCGATGCTCATCTACAACTGGTCGGGGCGTCCGGACACGCCGGGTGCCGAGATCGGCTGGACGAGCGCGGCCGCCGCGGCCGGCGTGATGCTGCTGACACTCGTCCTGTTCTTCAACGCCGCGGCGATCGTGCTGCGGAACCGATTCGAACGCCGCCGCATCGGCACATGAGCTGGGCATCGGATGAAAGCAGGTGCCGAGTAGCGTGACCGAACCGACGACCACACAGGACACGAGGATCCCCGAGATGACCGAGGAAAGCCCCGTCGACATCGACCTTGCCGTCGGCCAGGTCAGCCACGATCCCGTGGCGACGCTCGGCGATCACGCCGTCGTGTTCCGCCTCGAGGATCTCAGCGTGTACTACGGCGACTTCCGCGCCGTGCGCGGCGTCACGATCGATGTGCACCAGCACGAGATCACGGCGTTCATCGGGCCGTCCGGGTGCGGCAAGACCACCGTGCTGCGTTCGCTCAACCGCATGAACGACTTCATCGAGACCGCCCGGGTCGAGGGGCGGGTGCTGTACCACGGTGTCGACCTGTACGACCCGGCCGTCAACGCCACCGAGGTCCGACGACGGATCGGGATGGTGTTCCAGAAGCCGAACCCGTTCCCCAAGTCGATCTACGACAACGTGGCCTACGGGCCTCGGCTGTTGGGCGTGAAGAAGCGCACCGAGCTCGACGACATCGTCGAGAGGTCGCTGCGCGGCGCGGCGCTCTGGGACGAGGTCAAGGCCATCTTGAAGAGCTCCGGTCTCAGCCTGTCCGGTGGTCAGCAACAGCGCTTGTGCATCGCCCGCGCCGTCGCCGTCGAGCCCGATGTGATCCTGATGGACGAGCCGTGCTCCGCGCTCGATCCGATCGCGACGGCGCGCATCGAGGAGCTGATGCAGGAGATCAAGAGCCAGTACACGATCGTGATCGTGACCCACAACATGCAGCAGGCGGCGCGGGTCAGCGACCGGACGGCGTTCTTCACGACCGAGGTCAATCCCGAGAGCGACCGTCGAACCGGTCTGTTGATCGAGTACAACCCGACCCCGAAGATCTTCTCCACTCCCGACGACGATCGGACGGAGCAGTACGTGACCGGACGGTTCGGATGACGAACGACCTGCGCCAGAACTTCCATCACCAGCTCGATGAGATCCGCCAGGCCGTCGCCCGCCTTGCGGCGTCGGTCACCGAGCTCGTGCCGCGCGTGACCGAGATCCTGCTCGCCCAGGATCTCGAGGGCGCCGAGTACGTGATCCTCGGCGACGACGAGATCGACGCCCGCTCGATCGAGATCGAGGAGCGCTGTCTTTCGCTCCTGGCCCTGCAAGCACCCGTCGCCGGCGACCTGCGTCAGATCGTGTCGGCGCTGAAACTGGCACCCGAGATCGAGCGGTCCGCCGATCTCTGCGTCAACATCTGCAAGGCAGCGCGGCGCATCTACGGGCATGCGCTCGATCCGAAGCTCCGCGGGATCATCCAGAAGATGGGCGAACAGGCGCAGATGCTGTTCAAGGAGGCCACCGAGGCGTACCTCGCCAACGACGGCGTCCGCGCTGCCGCCCTCGACGACATGGACTCTTACCTCGACGGTCTGCAGCGCGAGTTCGTGCAGTTGATCTTCGAGAGCCACGCCGCCGGCAACATCGACCTGCAGGTCGCCGTCCAGCTGGCGGTCGTCGCCCGCTTCTACGAGCGCATCGGCGATCACGCCGTGAACGTCGGCGAGAAGGTGCGATACGGAGCGACCGGGTGGATGCCGGAGCACATCGGCGCGGCGCGCTTCGCCGCCCGCGACGAGCCAGCCGTCG